>CAJTSY010000285.1 GCA_910578995.1 uncultured Acetatifactor sp. | reverse complement strand
CGCCGATGCCTTCCGGCATCGACGGCGCAACAGGTGAAGTCGCTCCCGCGTCATCCCCTGTTGCCAGCGAAAACCTGCCACTGGCAGCTTTTCGCTGTTTACCGGGGACGTTGGACGAGGGACGGGAAACGAAAGACGGAGGTAATAAAAACTGGCAATTTATCATTTGGAAGCAAAGGTTATCAGCCGGGGTACAGGCCGTTCCGCTGTTGCGGCAGCGGCCTACATGAGCTGTTCTCGAATTTACAATGATTACGATGGGGTACAGCATGACTACATCCGGAAACAGGGGCTTATCTGGCAGCAGGTCTTTCTGCCGGATATGGCACCGGCAGAGTGGGCAGATCGGGAAATCCTCTGGAACGCCGTGGAGGAAGCGGAGAAAACGAAGGACAGCCGCCTCGCCCGTGAGTTCGTGGTGGCGCTCCCTGTTGAACTGAGCAGGGACGAGTGGATAACCCTGTTGACGAACTTCATACAGATCAATTTTGTGTCGGATGGGATGTGCGCTGATGTGTGCATCCACGATACGGATGGTCATAATCCCCACGCTCATATCATGCTGACCGTGCGGCCTCTGACCAAGGACGGCAAATGGCAGCACAAGACGGAGAAGGAGTACCTTTGCGTCAAGGACGGTGAGGAACGGGGCTTTACTGCGGTGGAGTTTAAGTCGGCGCAGTCTGAGGGCTGGGAGAAGCAGTATCAGTATAAGGTCGGCAAAAAGAAGGTGTATATGCCGCCCTCTCAGGCCGGGGTGCAAGACTATGAGCGCATTTCCAAGTATCCCAAGAGCACAAAATATGGTAGGCAAAATCCTATTTCAGAACGCTGGAACAGCGAGGATCAGCTTATCCTCTGGCGGACAGCATGGGCGGATGTGACCAATCAATTCCTTGAGCGGGCCGGTAGCCAGGAGCGTGTCGATCACCGTAGCCATGCGGAGCGTGGGCTGGATGAACAGCCTACCATTCACGAGGGAGTAGTTGCCCGTGCGCTGGAACAGGAGGGGATTATCTCTGACCGCTGTGAACTGAACCGGCAGATCAAAGCAGACAACGCCCTGATGCGGGAGTTGAAATCATTGGTTAAGAAACTGATGGATGCAGTAAAGAACTCTGTTCCAGCGATTGCGGAGGCAATAGAAACCGTTCGGCAAAAGATGATAATTTTCCGGTATCAGCTTTTGCATATTGGAATTGGAAAAAGACAGATTACCGATACGCTCCATACTGTTCAGCCGGACATCAAGCGGTATGAGGATATTGTTAAACAGTTCAAGGTTAAGATCAAGGAGCGCCGAGGGTTGCTGGAGGAAAAGAAAAACACCCCGGCACTTCAAGTATTCCGACATCGGGAGTTAGCACAGAAAATCGCTACTTTGACGGAAGATATTGAAGAATCGAAAAGCGAGAAGGCCCTGCTGCTCAATCAGCTTAATTGTGCAGACAATCATGGCATGGACGAAATCAAACAGCATATTGCATCTATGGAATCTTCGATCGAAACGCTGAACCAGCAGGAGGAAAAATATACTGCTGCACTGGAT
>CAJTSY010000284.1 GCA_910578995.1 uncultured Acetatifactor sp. | reverse complement strand
TATACCAAAGCAGAGGTGGACTATGATACAGATATGCCGGAAAGATAAAGAAAAGGTATTTGAGGCAATTCGCACTGGAAAAATAGATGCAGCAGAAATGTCATTTCCAAACCTGATAGATGACATCATCCTTATGATGAAAAAAAGGGGACTTACAGACCGCCTCGCACAGGCCCTGCCGGATAAACGAAGGGACAACAGCCATATCCCTTTTGATATCCTTCTGTGCCTTGCCGTTGCTGCCAAACTCAAATGCAAGACCAGCCTTACAGATGTCCCTTTCGCAGTGACGGAAGCAGAATTACTGGCTGAACTGGGCTGGAACATCTGGGATAACGAGCGGAATGTGAATGAGGGGCTTTTTTCCGAAAGCGTGATGCGCAAACTCCTTGCGAAATACAAAAGCGGGGAATGGGTTTCTTTCTATAACAGTTATGTCCAGGAGCATCTGATGCCAGAACTGAACATCCAGCCATGCGTACACATACTGGACTGCACAAAGGTCCTTGTCAACCTGGACAATGGCAACTATGAAAACTCTTCTGTAGTAAAGATAGACGGGGAGACTATGCGCGGCTATAAACTGGGTGTGCTCAGAGGCATCCTGGATGATTCAGGGATAGCGGAAGAGATTGTGTTCGGCACTCTTAAGACTCATGATATGGAACAGTGCAGGGAGATGCTGAAAAACACCTCCTGCTTCCATGAAAATGACATACTGATTAATGACAGGGGGTTCCTGTCACGAGAAATGACGAACTATTTAAAGACAGAACGCAGGGTAGACACCTACATTCCTGCCAGGGAGAACATGACCGTCTATCAGGATGCCGTAAGACTGGCCACTGCAAGCGGGAAATGGCAGAAACATCCCAACCGAAGGCGCAGAGACCAGGAAATCCAGCTGGTGACAGACCTGGGCCCGTTATGGGAAAGCGACGAGCCGGAAAAGGATGTCCCCATCAATGCCTGTGTCGTGCATGACAAAAAGGCAGACAAATATTTTGTATTCATGACGACAGACACCGGCAGGACTGCACGGCAGATCATAAATACCTACGAGCTGCGCCCGGAAATCGAAGAGGATTTCCGGCAGATGAAGGATTTCTGGAAGCTGGAAGACTTCAAGAGCACAAAATACAACTATATTACCTACCATATCATAATGACACTGGTGGGATACCTTTATTTCCAGATATATAAGAATCTGGACGAAGGGAAAAAATATTCAGGGAAATCCCTGCCTGTAGTAGTGAAGAACTACAAGGAGGCAAGACCTAAGTCAGTCATCATATATGTCGGGCAGTATTTTGGCATTTTTCCCTTCCTTGAATTCCTACAGCTCTATGCAGAATGCACTTTAGAAGTACGACGGCTTCTTGATCCGATCCTGGCTAAAGTATAGCAGGCTTTTGGAGGAATTTCCAAAAGCCTAATTGAAGTTACAGCACCCTGTCTGAACTGTCTGGCTGTTACTATCTTTTTCCACGTTTTCGGTGAGTGGGCAGATTTTTTTCATTGAAAAATCACTTTTCCGTGTCTGATAATAATCGTCCCCATATCCAATCCAACAAAACAATGAAGAATTTATTGATGTTTCTTTATATATTCTTCTTTTACTTTA
>CAJTSY010000283.1 GCA_910578995.1 uncultured Acetatifactor sp. | reverse complement strand
ATCCGCCATATGCGGCGGTCTGCTTTTTTCCCAGGCAGGCCGGGCGGCCTGATAATGGAAATTACTTGGAAAGGGTATATCGGACGAAAAGCGAAAAACTTTAGGGGTGTTTTTGATATTTTTGTACTTCATTTATGCCTTTCGTTCCATTTCGTATGCCTTTCGTTCCCTGCATCCCAAAATAACAAAAAATCTGCCGATAAAATAGATAGCGGAACATAATAGAATCCGAGGTGATGAATTTTGAATATAGCAGTGGTGGATGATGAAGAAATCATCAGGCAGCAGATACACGGCTTCATAAAGAAGCAGAAGCCGGAATCCGAGATCAGTGATTTTTCCACAGGGGAGGGGCTGCTTGCGGCAAAAGCTGATTTTGACATTATCTTTCTTGACATACAGATGGAAGGCATGGGCGGCATAGAGGCGGCGCGAATCCTCCGGCAGCGGAATGTGGATGCGGTGCTGGTCTTTATCACAGGCATAAGGGAATATGTGTTTGAAGCCTTTGACGTGTCGGCATTCCATTACCTGCT
This sequence comes from uncultured Acetatifactor sp., assembly GCA_910578995.1. GTDB lineage: Bacteria > Bacillota > Clostridia > Lachnospirales > Lachnospiraceae > Acetatifactor. The sequence continues at coordinate 1,143 of CAJTSY010000283.1, read as the reverse complement.
AAAGCCCATTGAGGAACAGAAGTTCATGGAGGTGCTTGGCAGGGCGGAGGAGGAAGCCAGGAAAAGGAAGGGGCAGAAGGAGCGGCAGATATTCATACGGGCGAAGAACCGGGGGTATACGCTTAAACTAAATAGCATCCTGTATATTGAGAGCAGGGGGAAGAAGGTGGAGGTTCATACCACGGACATGGAGGACATTATAGAGTCCTATGCCACGATGGATGAACTGGAAGGGCAGTTTGGGGGTGGCTTTTACCGCTGCCACAGGGGATATCTGGTCAACATGGCGCACATAGCGAGGTATGACAGCGACAGCATCTTCCTTTCCAGCGGCGAGAAGGTTTACCTGACAAGGAAGAAGCATAATGAGTTTGTAAAGGCGTATATGTGGTATTTGCAGAATGGAGGGGTGTCCTGTGTATGAAGTGGTGAGCGGCCTGCTGGAAGTGTTTTCTGCCATGTTCCAGGGATACTGCCTGCAGTATTTCTTTGGGAGTTTTCTGGAAAGCAGGATACGGAACCGGCGGACAGGCGGGCTGGCAGCCGCAGTGCTGTATGGTGTTCTGCGGTTAGGGATGGGGTTTATCTTACCAAAGGGCTACACGAGTTTTTGGGTTTTCATAAGGTTGGCAGTGATTTTGTGCATCGTATCGATGATTGCGCTGGTGTTTTATAGGGTAGTTGGAAAGATAACTTTATTTCTTATAGTTACCTTTATGGCAGTGGGTGAAATGAGCGTTTTTCTTGCGCATATTTTTTTTGAATTAGCCAGTCATCTGTTCCGGCTGTGGGGCTGGTGCTTGGAAAATGGATATATTTCGCCATTGGAATTTTATAATCGTGTTATAAACATTATTACCATAGGAAACCAGATTTTGTTCCATGTAATTGGAGCAGTATTGCTTTATTTTACTATGAGAAGGATTGTGCAGGATTATCGGGAAAAGGACTATGCCGTCCACAGGACGGAGTTGCTGTTCATTCTCACACCGGGGCTGACCGGCCTGATGGTATGCACTTTACTGCGTATTACGATTGACACGGCGGAGAACGGTGTGCCGGAGACGCTGTATGACAGATATCCGTCTCTGATGGTCATAATGCCTGTTATCCTGCTGCTGTTACTATTCTCCGTTATGTTTG
>CAJTSY010000282.1 GCA_910578995.1 uncultured Acetatifactor sp. | reverse complement strand
AAAAGGAATGGGACTGGATATGAACTACGAAGCACAGGTATTCGTTGACACGGAGGACTTAAGCCGGGAGGACTGGCTCTCCTACCGCCGCGTAGGGATCGGAGGCAGCGATGCGGCAGCCATCATGGTGTTAGACGGCATTTTAAATGGAGTGGCGACTGCACAGTCGCCGCAAATAAAAATCTCCCCATAAAAGCAGTAACTCATACAGCGTGCGGTAAAAAACGGCACGCTTTTTTCTTGCATAGGACAGGAAAAGCAGTATGATGGTATCTGTAGCAGGGGACACAAAAAGAAGAGAACCCCACCGACCAAAGTTTGGTTCTCTTCCCATCCATCAGCCGGATCCCCAGGAGGACCCGCCATACCAATGATACGGCCATTTACCATTTTTTGCAAGCTGAACCAGATATCTTTTTCCGACAGACAGTGGTTTGAGCAGGAGGCAGGGAGCCTGTCCCATACGGATGGTGTCTGTCCTGTCTGCCATGCAAAAGCATGCCTGTCCCCGTTTGCGTCTTATATGCGTTACCTGGTGGAGTGGAAAGAGGATTTTCCCGTCACATACGAAGTAACCGTACAGCGTTACCGGTGCAGTTCCTGCGGCCATACCCATGCCCAGCTCCCCAGCCCCCTGGTACCCTATTCCTCTTATTCCCTGCGTTTTATCCTCCTTGTGCTGCGGGACTACTTCCTGCACAGGGCCTGCGTGCAGAAGATTTGTGAACATGCAGGAATCTCTGTTTCTACCTTGTATCGCTGGAAAGCCCTCTTCCTTGCGCATAAGGCCCTGTGGCTGGGGATGCTAGAAGACCTGAAGGCGTCTGCGGAAGCATTCCTTGACGGCATGGACGGCACTCTCCTGCAGGGTTTCTGCCGGAAATTCCTCTTTTCGTTCCTCCAGCGTCTGCGCAGCGCCTCCCCGGATCCGCCGTCCGGCGCACCAGGCCAGCCATCCGGCTCCACATAAGACGGGAATGGGAATCCGGAATGGTTTCTGTTAGTCTGTCTGTAACGCCAATAGAAGGAGGATATATGTTTATGGAAACAGCACAGATGCAGAAGGAACAGATGGAAGTGGCACAGATGCGCTTCGGGATCATTGCGCCGCTGGTGCAGGGAATTTATACGGATGATTCCATGGCCGCCTACTGCCGCCGGGTGGCGCTCACCCCGCAGCGGCTGCCGGACGGGAGGGTGTTCCAGTATAAGCCCAAGACCGTGGCCAAATGGTACCAGCTCTATGAAAAAGGCGGCATGGAGGCCCTGGTCCCCCGAACCCGTTGTGACAAAGGCGGCACCCGGGTAATCCCAGAGGAGGCGGAAAGGGAAATCCGCAGGCTCAGGAAGGAATACCCACGGCTGAATGCCACCCAGGTCAGGGAGAAACTGGTGCAGGAGGGAACACTTCCGGCAACGGTGTCCGTTTCCACCATCCAGCGCTATATCAAGCATAATGGACTTAAGAGTCCGGAAGATGCATCCGTGAAGGACAGGAAAGCTTATGAGGAAGAATACTTCGGCGGCATGTGGCAGGCAGACACCTGTTACCTGCCATATATCAGGGAAAATGGGAAATCCCGCCGTGTGTACCTCATCATGATCCTGGATGACCATTCCCGGATGATCGTGGGAGGGAAACTTTACTACCAGGAAAACGCAGCAAACTTCCAAAAGACCCTGAAAGAAGCCATTGCTGCCTACGGGATCCCGAACAAGCTGTATGTAGACTATACCGATGTTTTGACTATTCCGACATTTTGAGCCGGAATGAGTGAA
>CAJTSY010000281.1 GCA_910578995.1 uncultured Acetatifactor sp. | reverse complement strand
GAAACTGACCCGGACGTGGTGGCGCAGTACGATGCCCTGGACGCTGACACTTCCCTGGCAGTGTTCACTTTGCCGGGAGGGCGATATAAGAAAAGGAACGTGTTGGGCGGCTTTACGGCTGAAATCAGTTTCCAGGTGGCATACAAAAGCAATCCCAAAACCTCCCCGCAGCGGATAAATGCACAGGCTTTTGTGGGGCGCATCATGAAGTGGCTAGAGAACACAAAGGAATTGCCTCGGCTTACCGGCGGCAGGACAATAACGAGCATTACAGCGTCAAATGCTGTGCCTTATAAGGACGAGACCGGACAGGACAAGAATATTGTCTATGCGGCAGATGCTGTTATGGAATATGAGGCAGAGTAGAAAGGAAACACACAATTATGCTGAATATGGGTTCTATCAATATTAACGGCACGAGTCAGATTGAGGAAAAAACGGTTGTCTATTTCAATGCTTCCAACAATGGGAGCCAGAATAAAGGCTATTCCTCCACCAAAAACATCAGCGACATGGAAGTATACCTTGCCAACCAGGAGCAGTGCGATGCTGATTATGCGGAGTTTGACGCGGCTGCCATGGACATAATGAGCCGGATCGGCAGTATCAATAAAAAATAGAAAGGAGAATGATTATGCCTGAGACAGGAACAACCCCGGCAACGGGGAAAATTTTAAGAGGATGCCGGGCGTTCTGGTTGACGTTTAACGGAACAGACTGGACATGCCTGGGAAAAGACACAGATGATTTGAGCATGGAACTGAACCCGGATACGGAGCAGGTGAAGAACGTGCAGGGTGAAGTCACTTTCGTGAACAACGGTTATACGCCCACGCTTAGCAATGACAGCTACATAGCCCGGAGAGAGGACGCAATTTATCCGAACCTTCAAACGATCTCTGACACACTGGCAACGGATGATGAGCGTACATCCGCCACGCTGCTTGTGGCAACTCTGACAGATGAGGTAAAAGAGTCTGTTACGAAGACTCTGACAGGAAAAGGATTTACTGTCCCGGTCAAGATTACAGTTGACAGTGATGGAGGTGGAACTTCCGGTTACGCGATCGCCTTCACGGTTTCCGAAGACGGCGGCAGGGTGCAGGGGACTGTATCCGTGACAAACAAGGTGCCGACATTCACGCCAGAGGACGGCGCTTCCGGGGCATCCTTGGACGAGCCTGCGCAGACAAAAACAGGCGGCAGTTTAAGCGACTAATAAGGTATTAAGGCAACTTAGTATAATGGGGCGCGTTCCTTTCAGTCGCGTCCCATTTCTGAAAGGATGTTAAGTATGGAAAATTACGGATTCAAGAAAACAGAAGTAAATATAGCGAAGATCGAATTAAACAGCCAGGGGGACTATGCTGCGGTATCCACGGATGATTCCACGCTGTTTGACAGGTTCTCTGCCGGATATAAGCATATCGCGGAACTGGCTGATTCCATCCCGGAAAAGCTGAATGAGATCGAGAAGCAGTACGAGGGCCGGGAGGACTTTGCGGGTGTCATGGAAAAGACGGTTGCCATGGCCAGGGTAAATGTTGGTTTTTCAGAAGAGGCCGTTGCTGTGGTTGACGGTATCCTGGGGGCCGGTTCTGTCAGGAAGCATTTCCGGGACGTATACGAAGAGATTCCCAACTTCCTGCCGGATGCCGACTGCTTTATTTCTTTTTTGGAGCAGCTCACCCCTATCATGGAGCAGCTTTTTGACCGGAAACTGGAACGCCAGGAGAAAGCCAGCAAGGCCCGCATGGCGAAGTATCAGCCTCAGGATCATAAGAAGCCGCAAAGGAAAGG
>CAJTSY010000280.1 GCA_910578995.1 uncultured Acetatifactor sp. | reverse complement strand
CTTTCTTCGGCGCGTATAATTCCTATCCGGAGTACTGGCTGCAGGGCGACAACGGCATAGAATATGGCTCCGTGCAGCCTCAGACCAAGGATGCCCTGGCAAAACTGGCTGAGATGTATGCGGCGGGAGCCATTGACCCCGAGGTATTCGTCAGAAGCGATGCCCTGGAGCCGGTTACCGCAGGCAGGGCAGGCATCTTCTTCGGCCCCTGGTGGTGCGGCTACACCGTGGACAGAGTGACCCTGGACGGCAGCCAGGAATGGGCGGCCTATGCGGCTCCGCTGGCTGCGGACGGAAAGTTCTACTCTCCCATGGCCGACCCTACCTCATCCTATGTATGTGTGCGCAAGGGCTATGAGCATCCGGAAGTAGCGGTGAAGATCATCAATTACCTCATCGCCAACGAGCAGGATTGGACGGACAAGGGCATGACTGCGGATACCTCTACCGCCGGGGTGTATCCTCTGTTCAATGTATATGACAATGCCGACGAAATCGAGTATTCCTACGAATGGCTTAAAAAGTTCAACCTGGGCGAGGTGAAGAAGGAAGACGTGGACGTCACGGGACGTAAGCTTCTGCGGAATGACCTGGACGCCATCGAAGTGATGAAACTGGATCCCAAGGACGATTTCTCCCTGGAATACTGGGATCTGGACAATGAGATGGCAGATTCCAACATCCCCCGTCTGGTATCCATTATGGTGGGCATGAGGCCCCTGATGGAGGAGGGATATGAGCCCGTTTACAATGTTTACAGCGGCCAGACAGATACCATGGCTGCAAAATGGGCAAACCTGCAGAAGTTGGAGGAAGAGACTTTTGCGAAGATCATTCTGGGCCAGGCGCCTCTTGACGAGTTTGACAACTTCGTCGAGAAATGGTATGCTGAGGGTGGTCAGGAAATCATTGATGAGGTCACGGCAGCCGTGAGCGAATAAGGAATCAGGAATGAGGCGGCGGGGGCTTTATCCCGCCGCCGTTTGTATCTTATTTAGAAAAGTTTGTAACTCATATACAATATACAAAACAAAATGAAGAGAGGTCAAATAATGGCAATCAATACAAATATTGAACTGAGACGGAAAACGATGTATTCCCTCTTCGTCAGGAACCATACGGCCGAGGGCACCTTTGCCGCGGTGGAAAAGGACCTGGACCGCATCCGGGCCCTGGGGACGGACATTATCTGGTTCATGCCCATACAGCCCACAGGCGTGCTGAACCGGAAGGGAAAGGACGGGAGCCCATACGCCATAAAGGACTACCGGAAGGTGGATCCGGCATTGGGAACCATGGAGGATTTTAAGCACCTGACCGATGAAATCCACAGGCGGGGCATGCAGTGTATCCTGGACGTGGTGTACAACCACACCTCGCCGGATTCCTGGCTGATCGAAAACCACCCGGACTATTTCCAAAGGGACAGCCAGGGGAACACCGTGACCCTGGTACCGGAGTGGAGCGATATCGCGGATCTGGATTACGGCAAAAAAGGGCTGTGGCAGTATCAGATCGACACCCTGAAAATGTGGGCGGAGATGGTGGACGGCTTCCGCTGCGACGTGGCCCCAAGGGTTCCGGTGGAATTCTGGAGGCAGGCCCGCAGGGAGGTGGAGAAGGTGAGGCCCGGGGCCCTGTGGCTTGCAGAGTCCACGGAGAAGCATTTCATCAAGTTCATCCGCAGCCGGGGCGGCTACTGTGCCACGGATTCCCAGTTGTACGAGGTGTTCGACATCTGTTACGATTATGATATCTGGCCGGCTTTCATGGGATATGTGAAAAAAGAACCCCGGTTCCCCCTCTCTCTGTACCTGGACGAAATCGAG
>CAJTSY010000279.1 GCA_910578995.1 uncultured Acetatifactor sp. | reverse complement strand
CATTGCATTATTCATGAGGACAAAACTATGCCGTTTTTTCAGTGAGTTCCGACAGGTTCCTGAAAAGCGGCATGTTTTTTAATTCTGGTCTTACCCAGGAGCAGGCAGCAGCCAGGCTGCAGATTGCGGGAATTGAAAGCCTCCTTTTTTGAAGGATATAGCATTACCTGAATATATACTACTTATTCTGTATTTTTTCACTCGCCATACCCGCCATCCTCTGCTTCCCGCCCCCATGCTCGCTCCGCCACTGCCGGGGGGACACCTGGTACACATTCTTGAAAGCCCTGGAAAAGTGCAGCTGATTGGGATACCCCACCACATTCCCGATATCCGCAATGGACAGATCCGTAAGCTTTAAAAGCTCCGTGGCCTTGGTCATCCGGTAGGAAATCAGGAATTCCTGGGGGGTCTTGCCCATATTTTCATGGAAAATCTTCCCGAAATAGCTCCGGTTCAGCCCGCAGGCCGCCGCGATGTCCTCCACGGAGATATCGTTCTGGAAATTCTGCTCGATAAAGGCGATGGACTCCTTGATGTAGAAATCCCGCAGGCGGTTTCCCTTCCCGATCTGGGCGGAGGTGGAGGAGCGCACCAGGCCGTCCATGAACAGATAGAGATGCCCGATCAGATGAAAAGGGGATTCCTCCCTGTGGTTTACGATATACAGCATTTCTTCCTTCATTGATTCGTAGATATCCTTATAGCGGGCCCTGTACACGGGCTGATCCTGGCGCAGGCCTGCCATCTCGATACATTCCTTTGCCCGAAGCCCGTCGAACTCCAGCCAGACGTATTCCCAGGGCAGCTCCCGATCCGCGATGTAGGTGCACACCTGCTTCGGGAACAGCAGGAAACCCTGGCCGCTTTTCACCTGGTGGGTCAGGTCCGTACCTTTTCCATTGTCCGCGATCAGCTTCCCCGTTCCGGACAGGCACAGGTGGAAGAGATAGTGGTTTCTGGCGGCAGGGCCGAAGGAATGGGCCGGGTCGCACTGCTCCCACCCGAACTGATACAGCCCCAGGTCGATAAAGTTTTCACTGGGAAATACGGAGAAAATTACTTCGCTCATCTGCAGTCCCCCCTTCATCCGGACAGGCCGGAATTATAATTATGTTATGCTGCCCGGAATTAGCCGGAATGGCTGTCATGTTATGGTGTCCGGAATTAACCGGGATGGCAATCATGTTATGCCGCCCGGGATTAGCAGGAATTTCCATTTAAACCGGGCTGTTTCTATGGGCCGGAGGCCTTAGCATTTTATCAGGTCATAGCCTGGCTTCGGCATTCTGCCAGGCTATAATGCTAAAGGAATACGCCCGCGGGTGCAACCGAAATCACTCCGAAACTGTGGAAGATATCCCCCTTGTCCATTGTGTACAATTTCCCAAAAGCATGTATAACATTCGTGATTTTTACATAAGTAAAAGTATCGGCCGAATCTTAAACCGTGATTTTGTATACAGCCGAAAATGTTCCAACGATAAACTTATTATATACCAAAATGCTACCTGACTTCAAATAAAAAAGTAAAAACCTGCACAATGGTATAAAAATGGCAAAACACTGCTATTTCCCATAGCATAAAGGTATGTTAAGATAGTTTCATCAAAAAAATCCAGGAAATGACGGGCATGCCAGAAACTGGATCACAGCATCTGCCCCCGGCATACTGCGGCCGCGGGACATAACGGGGCAGTCGGCAGGAAGCACTGCGGATTGTCCGGAAGAAGAACCGGGGAGCGGATGAATTTTTTTACATGTTAGAAGGGGCATTAACGAAACAAAAAATTTGGAAGGAGAAAATGCCATGAAAGGAAAACGGGCAAAAT
>CAJTSY010000278.1 GCA_910578995.1 uncultured Acetatifactor sp. | reverse complement strand
AAAATGCGCTTCATAAATTTCTAAGATTTTTTCCTTATACTGATAATACCGAAAGGTACATATCAGTATAGGGCGTTGGCAATAATAAGAGAAGGAGCGGAAATTTATGAAAGCGAAAGAAAAAAGCAACACGAAACAGAAGGTTAAAACAATTCTTTTTGTCCTGGAAGCCGTAGTCATCGTGGCCATGCTGGGGATCCTGTACCTGGTGATGAACAAAACCACAGAGGGGCCCAAGATGGTAAAACTGGATCCGCAGAAACTGGAGATCCATGAGGAAGTGCAGCAGATGGCCGAGGAAGGCGGCACTATGAAGGGATATATGAATATCGCCCTCTTCGGCCTGGATGCGGAGACGGACAGCCAGCTGTTCAAGAGCAGCCACAGCGACAGCACCATGATCGCCAGCGTCAACCTGGACACAGGGGACATCAGGCTGGTCAGCGTGTACCGGGATACCTACCTGAATCTGGGCAACGACAAGTACGCAAAGTCCAACCAGGCGTATTTCACCGGAGGAGCGGAAGCTGCCGTCAGGATGCTGAACATGAACCTGGATCTGGACATCACGGATTTTGTGGCAGTGGGTTATAAAGGCCTCAGAGAAGTGATCGACGGCCTGGGGGGCGTCTGGATTGATGTAGATGAAGTGGAGCTGCAGCATATCAACAATTACCAGATCGGCATATCCTCGGTACTGAAGACCGAGTACAATCCGGTTAAGGAGGCAGGCTATCAGCTTCTGGACGGATTACAGGCCACTGCCTACTGCAGGATCCGGTACGGAGGCGGAGATGACTACAAACGCACCGCCCGCCAGAGGGAAGTGCTGAAGGCCATTGAGGCACAGGCCAAGAAAACGGATCTGGCCACCCTGACAACAATATTCAACAACTGCATAGGGGACATTTATACAAGCATTGAGTCCGACGATATCCTGACCCTGTTGGGGAGCATTGCAGATTACAGTATTGCGGAAGAGGGAGGATTTCCCAGGGAAGATTTGCGCACCGCCGCCAATGTGGGCGCAAAGGGAAGCTGCGTGATTCCTGTGAGCCTGGAGGAGAACGTGGAGTGGCTGCACGAGTTCCTGTTTGACGACGGGGACTATGAAGTCACGGAATATGTGAGGGAATACGGCAGGCAGATTCAGGAGGACACGGACAAATATATCCGGAAACAGCCTTGACGGAAAGCCGGAGCCGGGGAAACCGGAAGGGTGGGAAGGCAGAAGCGGGGAAGCCGGAAGACCGGAACGAAGAACCGAGGAGGACGGAACTGAATGAGGAAGGAGGTGGGTGCCATGCTGCCGAAAGACCCGGTTATGCTGCTGAGTTTCGTCAACATGAAGCTGCGGGATTTCTATGGAAGTCTGGATATTTTCTGTGAGGAGTCCGATGCTGACAGACAGGATATCATAGACAAATTGTCCGGAATCGGGTATCGCTATGATGAGGACAGGAACCAGTTTGTGTAAATTCTGTTCAGGATGTATTTCGGGGGACAGTGCACGAAAGATGTATAAATGATGTATAAATGATGTACAAATGATGCATACCTGCGATATTCTTATGCTGTGCGGAACGGACCGGGATATGGAGGACGGTCAGGGAAGCAGGGCAATAGTTCGGTAAAGGACAGATGCGGACCCGGATTAGGAGGTATGCGGATATGGAAGAAAAAGGGAATGAGAGCAGAAAGAAGGCAGCGGCCGCCGCAATGATGCTGTGGCTGGGGATGGGACTGGGCCTGACAGGATGTGGCCGGGAGGATGCAGGGAAGGAGCTTTCCGATGCCCGGCAGACACAGAACCCTGCCGCCGGGGATGCCACAGAGTCACTGAACGGGGATCTGGAAGTTTCGGCGGGAGCCGGGG
>CAJTSY010000277.1 GCA_910578995.1 uncultured Acetatifactor sp. | reverse complement strand
GACTTTGGCGACCTCGCTTTTCCGCAGGGCGAGGAACTTATTCCCCATATAGACACCTTGCGCCGCATCCTCCCTGGCGTATCCGGCTATCTGCTCCCGGAGGGAATCAGACAGCTTCCATTCCTTCCGGGATGATGCTTTTTGGATGTCCGCATGATGGCTTTTTGCTATTCCTGTTATATCCATTTCAATCACCTCTCTCTGTTTTGCCGGAAAACCGGGGATGCCCGCCCTGCCTTGTCAGGCTGTGACCTTATCGGGGATATGCATCCGTAGCTTCATTTCCTGCTATGCTTTTATATCAAGGCCGCCCCGCAGCGTTCCCCTGCCCGGAAGGCGCAATACTTCTTTCGTAAGAGGCACAACACGCCCATTACTGACCGCATAATCCAATAGCTGCTGCATCGCTTTCAGATTCGGCTGGGACAGCAGCGTCCCGTTCTTCCCATATGCCCTGTTCCCCAGCTCTGAAAGAACTTCCTCCGTATATGCCATCTGCCCGTCCAGCCATTTCTCAAAGGCTGTCGGCTCCGCTTTCTCCCTGTGCAGGGCCTCCTCCCGCTCTTTACGGTAATTTCCCCAATATTGGCTGTGCCGGTTCCTGCTATCCTCCAGCCATTCCCTCTGGCCCGGCCCGTATCCGTATTCCGTATCAATGTCATATAGGCTGCCATTTTTATAGCCGATGGTAAGCCCGCGCTCCCCTTCCTTATCCCATCCTTCGTTAACAAATACCTGATAATCTTTATACAAGGATTCCATAGGCAGGGCATCTATCTCCCCGGCTGCCCGCTTTTCATTATACTGCTCTGTTACTGCATCCCACAGGTTCCGCCCATCCGGCGTATAGATCACCCCGTCCCTGTTTTCCAGTTCCCTCATGTCCAGCCCCGTCATGTCATTTACAAAATGCCACATGACCGCCTTCTCCTGGTATGCCGTATCATATAAATACTGCCGGGGCTGCTCAAACCCATTATTCGCCGGATTGCACCAGCGCAGATGCTCATACAGGTATCTTCCATTGTTTCCCCTGTTCAGGACTTCCTCTATCTGCCTTGCCAGCGCCCCATCCACACCGCCTGCATGGATTTTATACTCATATGGGTCAACCCGCAGGCGCAGGTCTGCCCCTTCCGGTATGTCAATGCCGTTTTCCGCAAAAAGCCGGTTGATGGAATCATTCATGCCGCGCCGCACCTCATCATTCCATTCCTCATCGTTCATGATTCCGCCAAAGTTCTTCTGGATCACCGGGTCATAGCTGTTCACTGCTGCCGGAAGCCCGTTCAGGACACGCCTTTCAGATTCCGCGCATATCTCACGCTCCCTCTGTGTCAGCCCCTTCACATAATAAGGGGATTTTGTGTTATAGTATTTATCCCATATATGCTTTGACGGATTATCAAATTTTTTATTTTCTTCATTTACTTTTGCGTAATGCTCATCAATGGCCTTCGTATATTTTTCATATTTCGCAATGACAGATGGCATGGGAAATGTTGTTGCGCTGTCCTGCTGTGGCAGGCTGCTGCTTTGGGATGCCCGCTCCGCATAGACCGGAACGTCCTGCTCCCTTTGGCGTGTTTTCACCACATTGTCAGCCTTTGCAGATGTTTTTACTTCCCCTGCCCTGTGCCGGGATGCAGCCACCTGATTACTATAATATAAGGCGGAATATTCCTTTGCCGCACCGCTTCCGATTCCACTAACACTCATTCTTAAATATCCTCCATTCTTTTTCCGTTCTCCTCCTGCTCCCTCGATTCCCCAATCTGCAGGAACGCCGGGGATGCCTGCCCTGCCTTGTCAGACTGTAGCTTATTGGGAATATACAGCCGATGGAATCTATTTCTTGTTCATGAAATCCCAATACGCCTGCATACTGTACTGGTAATATGC
>CAJTSY010000276.1 GCA_910578995.1 uncultured Acetatifactor sp. | reverse complement strand
TTGACATAGGCGTTTGCCGTGTCGATCAGGCGGTACCCGCCCTGCAGGGCGCTCAATACCGAGCTTTCCGCCTCATCCGGGCTCAGCAGGAAAGTCCCGATTCCCGCCATAGGCATCTCCACGCCATTGTTCAGTTTTACACAAATTTGTTCACTCATTTTCTTCTTCTCCTTTTATTATTACTGTTTTCAGATTTCACTTTTCCCATTCAGCGGCACCGGCATTTCGTGCCTCCGAACACATCCGACATCTCCATAGAGTCAAGCTGCCTGTCCAGGACCTGGATGTCCTTGTCCGTCAGTAGGATGTCCGCCGCCCCTGCGTTCTCCTTCAGGCGATCCGGTTTCCTGGTTCCGGGAATGGGCACCAGATAAGGCTTCTTGCAGAGCATCCACGCCAGGGAGATCTGGCCGGGCGTGGCATGTTTCCCCTCCGCCACAGTCCTCAGCAGCTCCAGGAGCTTAGCGTTCTGCTCCAGGGCCTGCGGCGCGAACTGGGGCATGACGCTGCGGTAGTCCGTGCCCGGTTCAAATGTGGAGTCCTTTCCGTACCTTGCGGACAGGAATCCGTTTGCCAGGGGCGAGAACGCCACATAGCCGATGTCCAGCTCCTCCAGCACGGGAAAGAGCGCTTCGTGCCAGCGCGCCATCATGGAATAGCGGTTCTGTATCGCGGTTACCGGACAGACCCTGTGGGCCCGGCGTATGGTCTCCTCTCCCGCTTCGGAAAGCCCCCAGTGGGTAATCTTTCCCTCCTGTATCAGCTCCTGCATGACTCCCGCCACTTCCTCGATTGGCACCGCCTCATCCACCCGGTGCTGGTAATACAGGTCGATATGGTCCGTTCCAAGCCGTTTTAAAGAATTCTCCACCGAAGCGCGGATGACCTCCGGCCTGGAGTCCGGCACCAGGGGCTTGTTGACCTGCCTGCTCTCCATGTGGAAATGGATGCCGAATTTGGTGGCGATCACGACCTTGTTCCGGTAGGGCTTCAGCGCCTCCCCTACCAGCTCCTCGTTGTGATGGGGATTCTCCGGCGTGCCGTAGACCTCCGCCGTGTCGAAGAATGTATACCCCATATCCACGGCCTCCGCCAGCAGCTCCTTCATCTCTTTTTTATCCGACGGCGCTCCGTAGGCATGGCTCATTCCCATGCATCCCAGCCCTACCGCGGATACGGCCAAGTCCTTTCCTAACGTTCTGTATCGCATAACTGTCCTCCATGCTTCCCTGCCGCTTTGTTTTCCTTTTCTGATGTTTGTTTTAACTGATTGTTCCCTTTTGCAGAATTTCGTCCTACCGGACTATTCATTTTGGGACAGCCCCAGGCTTTCCGCCCATGACACGACTTCCTCCTCACTGTCCGCCACGCTGTTCCTGGACAGGGACAAGGTATCCTCGCTCACCCGGGCATCCGGCTGCAGCTGGGCTATCGTCCTCACTGTCCCGGAAAAGCCACTGCCGCCGTGGGTCACAAAGGGGATGATGGTCTTGCCCCCAAGGTCGTACTCTTCCAGGAACGTGTAGACCGGCATCGGCAGGTCCGCCCACCAGTTGGGGAATCCCAAGATGATGGTTTCATACTGCTCCATGTTCTCCACATGGTTCAAAAGCTCCGGCCGTTTTCCCTCGTCCTGCTCCTCCGCTGCCTGGTCTACCAGAGGGTCATGGTCAAGAGGATATTCCTCCACCGTCTCAATGCGGAACAGGTCGCCGCCTATTGTCTGCTGGATGACTTTCGCCACATACTCGGTATTCCCCAGCTTCTCATCGTCTTTGATCAAAACGCTGGCTCCGGCAACCGCGTCCGTGGTCTCCACATCCTCCGGTACGGAAAAGTAGACGATCAGCAGGTTGGAGCCGCCTTCGGCGGAATCGCTGGCCCCTTCAGGGCTTTCCGGATTGTCTGCCGCCGATTCCTCTCCTGTCGATTCCTCTGTCTCCAAAACCGTCTCATCAT
>CAJTSY010000275.1 GCA_910578995.1 uncultured Acetatifactor sp. | reverse complement strand
ATAGAAGAGCTTTGTTGAAAACCAGCGTTCACCGTCCACATATATAGAGTGGTCTCGGAAAGTAGGTGGATAAATCGACAAACAGGGGTAGCCAAGTAAAAAAATGAGAAGAGAATGATCAGAATGACAGCGTGCCCGACATTGCGGTGAAAAGATACGATGGAGGGCATGGCTTCAAAACCTCCCCTGTGGCAGGTTTTGAAAAGGAGCCGGTAAGATTCCAAAAGCTATATTTATGATTTCAGTTTTGTGCGCTTCTTCAGCCGTGCGTCCAGATGGATGCAGACGCAGATAATCATAGTGAAGAAGGAATATCGCTTCCTTGTGTGGATGCCCATATCATGAAGATGGTAGTCATTCAGCACCCGGTTGTTCACCCTTTCACAGGAAGTGCGGTTATTGTAGATTTCCTTATATTCCTCCGTTCCCCGGGGGACAGGGGTGTAGAGACGGATGTCCCAGTCGGGTTTTGTGTAGACACAGCGGCCGTAAGGCGAGGGAGAACATTTTTCCTTACAGGGGCAGGAACCCACTTTGCCACAGGCGAGGGGACAGCGCCATTTGCGGGAATGCTTCTGTTTACAGTACCCCCAGTTGACCATACGGAACCCGGCCATGCACAGGGGTGTGCCGTCTTCATCGATGGAGATGGAGTCCGGGATGGAATCCGGGCGGCCGCGGTTGGAATTAAGGTCAATAAAAGGCCGGATCTTCCATTTCTGGCAGAGCCCATAAGTGGCATAGTTGTCATGGGCGGAGTCCAGGCAGACGTCCCTGACAGGGATATCCGGGTTGATGGCCCTGAATTCCCGGAGGGAGACGATGGCGCTGACGCTGTCGTGCCGTCTGGCATCCAGGAAACGGATATGGAGCGGCAGGTCGACCCTGGCTTCTGCATTATGGGAGCAGAGCATATAAAGGGTATGGCCGAAATAAAAGACTTCCTCATCACTGTCCCAGCCCCAGTGTGCGTCCGGATCTGAGAAATGGCGTTTACAGGGACAGCCCGGGATGCCCTTTTCCGCACAGCTGCAGACCCTATGCCCATAAGGGGAAGCGTGGGAATGGACGCAGGTGCCGTCGCCGGAAAGCGTGACGCCGTCCTGGGGGATAAGCCCGTCCTTAAGGGAGGGGAGGAGGGCAGCAAGGCGGAAGACCTGCTGGAGCCTTTCCTCATAATGGAAGGGGAATTCCGTGTGGTCCAGGGCGTAAGCCGCCAGCTTATCCGTGATGCCGGAATGCTTATTGGGAAGCTTCTTCCCTTTGCCGGGCTTTTTGGAAGGCTTTCCATTTTTATCTTTAGGGAAAAGGTCCTTCCTGCCGGTCCGCTGGGAGGCTTTGGGCTGCGTCCAGAGCCTGTCCATGAGGTCAAAATAAGAGCCCAGCGGGGGAAGGGAATCCGGGGTACAGCCGATGAGCGCGGCGAGGAGGCTGTCCGTTGTGAGTTCTACAACCCAGGCGGTAAGGCTGGTGAAGCCCTGCAGGGCCATGAGGATAAGGGAACGGATGATCTGCACCTGGTTTTTGGCGGGCCTTCCGACAGGGGGATAGAAAGCGGAAAGATATCCCATTACCGGATCCAGGTCCAGCAGGCGGAGCTTATCCCGGACAGGGCCGAATGCGAGCTGGAGCCTTGTGCGCTGGGAAGAATCAAGGTGTACTTTTGTCTCATGCAGGAAATTCAGGTACTCCTGATGGGACTGCCAGTGAACCAACATATGTGTGTCCTCCTTTGGTCTGGTGAAAAGTGGATAGTTCTCCTTAACCAAAGGGCCGCGTTCATTGATTATGCATTTCAATCAATGAACGCGGCCGCACAAACTGGCAGATTTGTCAATAGGTATTTGAGAATTTCCTGATGAAAATATAGAAAACATGTTAAAAATCCACTGAAAAGTGGAGGTGAAGAAAAAACGGAGTGCTCTGGAAATGCAGTGTTTTCAAGGGCTGCGAGTTTCCGAGAGTACTCT
>CAJTSY010000274.1 GCA_910578995.1 uncultured Acetatifactor sp. | reverse complement strand
ATAGGGCTTTAACTGAGTATGGTCTACTTTACCAAGCATTTCCTCCGTCGTCATTTTTCCTCCTGGCCCGGACAGGCGATGACCGTCTGGCCGTCAATATTTTAACGTCTTTATAGGCGGGCTGAAACAGCTCACTCTGTATGCGCTTTACCGCACTGCCAATAAAAATTCCCGCACCACATCTTTCATCCCCTCCGCTTCACACTGCTTCTCATGCAGCACGGGAGCGGTACGGATTTCCTTGACGGCATCCGGAACCGGGATACCGGAACGCTTCTCCAGCTCATCCACCAACTCGAAATCGTCCTGAGAGGTCTTTACTCCCTGAACTGCATTTCGTCCATCGACTGCCTTTCGTCCGTCCACTTCCCCTGCCCCATAGAAAGATTGGGTTCCGTTTTCAGCCTCCTCCCCACCGATGGACTTCATGACACTTCCTACAAATTTATAAGGACTGGCTGTGGAAGCAATGATTGTCTTCGCACAATCGCCGGTTTCTTCCTGATATTTCCGGTATACGGCAGAAGCCACCGCCGTATGCGTATCGATCACATAGCCATAATCCGCATAAAGACGCTTTATCTCCTCTCCTGCTTCGGCTTCCGTGGCATAATTCCCGTAAAAATCCCCCAGCTCGGATTTCATTTTCTCTGTTATTTCGTATTTTCCAACTCCGCTTAAGGCGGCCATCAGCTGTGCCGTCTCCGCGGAATCATTTCCCGTAATCCGGTAAATCAGGCGCTCCAGATTACTGGAGATCAGGATATCCATGGACGGTGAAGTCGTCAGGATAAATTCCCGGTTTCTGTCATAGGCGCCGGTGCGGAAGAAATCGAACAGCACCTTGTTCTCATTGGAGGCACAGATCAGCTTACCGATGGGCAGTCCCATTTTTTTCGCATAAAAAGCCGCCAGGATATTGCCGAAATTCCCGGTAGGCACCACAACGTTGACACGTTCGCCCTCCGCGATTTTCTCTTCCCGCAGAAGTGTGCCGTAAGCGTAAACATAATAGCAGATCTGCGGAACCAGGCGTCCGATATTGATGGAATTGGCCGAGGAAAACTGGTATCCCTTCTCCGCCAGCTCCTCCCCCAGCGCCCTGTCGGCAAAAATCCGCTTAACTCCCGTCTGGGCATCATCGAAATTGCCGTGAATCCCCACTACCAGGGTATTATCTCCCTTCTGGGTCACCATCTGCTTCTCCTGGATGGCGCTCACGCCTCCCTTGGGATAAAATACAATAATCTTCGTCCCCTTCACACCGGCAAAACCGGCCAGAGCCGCCTTCCCGGTATCGCCGGAGGTGGCTGTCAAAATGACAATCTCATTCTTCACATTGTTTTTCCGGGCGGCAGTGACCATCAGATGGGGCAGGACGGACAATGCCATATCCTTGAAGGCAATGGTGGGACCGTGGAAGAGCTCCAGATAATACGCCCCCGCAACCTCCGCCAGGGAAACAATCTCTTCCGTGTCAAATTTGGAATCATATGCACTGTCGATACAGCCCCTTAATTCCTCCTCCGTAAAATCCGTCAGAAACAGCTTCATCACCTCGTAGGCTGTCTGACGGTAATCCATCTTCGATATTTCTTCTATAGTCCTGTCCAGCGCAGGGATATGGTCCGGCACAAAAAGGCCTCCGTCCGGTGCAAGTCCCTGTAAAATCGCCTGGGAAGCCGTCACTTTTTTATCATTTCTCCTGGTGCTTCCATATAAAATTTCCATAAATGCTCTCCCTTATCCAAAGGCGTATCCCAAATCCGCTTTCCATGCCTTGTACTTTCCGCGGATGAATCCTGCCGTAAAATGCGTTTTCAAATACACTTTGAAGAAACTATGCCAATGTATATAGGTGCGCTCCAGCGCATTTGGAATCAGCAGTTGACTTGATACTCTTTCAAGCCAACATTATACCATATTTTCCCGCCGGGCGCAAGAGTGCCTGCAGCCCGTTTGCCGGCCTGA
>CAJTSY010000273.1 GCA_910578995.1 uncultured Acetatifactor sp. | reverse complement strand
CTGCTGTGCACGCCGGTCTGCCCGGATTCTTCCATTCCGGTGCAGGAGAAGATGCGCGGGGATTTCGATTATGACCATTGCAAGGGCTGCGGCATCTGCGCAAAGGTGTGCCCATTTGGCGCAATCTCGATGAAGGAGGGAAAATAGATGTCTGTGAGAGAACGTTTATCCGGCAATGAGGCGGTGGCCTATGCCATTAAGCAGATCAACCCGGATGTGATGCCGGCTTTTCCCATCACGCCCTCCACGGAGATTCCCCAGTATGTGGCCAATTATATTGCAAACGGGGAGATGGATACGGAATTCATCCCGGTGGAGAGCGAGCACAGTTCCATGAGCGCCGCCGTGGGAGCCTCGGCGGCGGGAGCAAGGGCCCTGACCGCCACATCCTCCTGCGGCCTGGCGCTGATGTGGGAGGAGCTGTATGTGGCGGCTTCCAACAGGCTTCCCCTTGTACTGGCCCTGGTAAACCGCGCCCTGTCCGGCCCCATCAACATCAACGCGGACCATTCCGACAGCATGGGCGCCAGGGACAGCGGATGGATCCAGATCTATGCGGAGTCCAACCAGGAGGCTTATGACAATTTCCTGCAGGCGTACCCCATTGCGGAGCATAAGGATGTAATGCTTCCCGTCATGATCTGCCAGGACGGGTTTATCACAAGCCACGGAGTGGAAAATATTTTACTGGAAGAGGATGAGAAGGTCCGCGCATTTGTGGGCGAGCGGGAGCCGGAGCATTATCTGCTGAATCCGAAGGAAATACTGGCGGTGGGCCCTTATGCCGTATCCAGTTATTATATGGAGACAAAACGGGGACAGCGGCAGGCTATGATCAATGCCCGCAGAGTTATCCTGGAGGTGGCGGAGCGTTTCCGGGAAATGACGGGACGGGAATACGGATTTTTCGAGGCTTACCGGATGGAGGACGCGGAGTACGCGGTGGTGCTCATCGGTTCCGCGGCGGGCACCTGCAAGGCCGCCATCGAGCAGATCCGCAGTACTGCCGGTAAGAAAGTCGGACTGGTGAAAATCAGGGTGTTCCGTCCCTTCCCGGAGGAGGAGATCGCCCAGGCCCTGGCCCATGTGAAGGCGGTTGCGATTCTGGACCGTTCGGAAATGTTTTCCGCCACGGGAGGCCCCCTGGGGGCGGAGGTAAGGGCGGCGCTCTACCAGGCAAAATCCACGGCAGAAGCCGTCAACTATCTCTACGGACTGGGCGGCAGGGACATCACGGTGGAGGATTTCTGCCGGGTTTACGAGAGGCTGGAGCAGATCGGGGCGGAGCACAGGATTACGGATATGTATGATTACATAGGGCTCCGAAGCCGGTGAGAAGTCGGCGGCTGTCCGTTTCCGTTTTACGGCACAGGCACATTGACAGGAAGCTCACAGATAATTTCGGAAGACATTTGGAAAGATTCCCTTGTGGAGGAGCAGAGGATGGAAGCAGTATACAATTTTAAGGAAATGATGAATAAACCGGATCGCCTGGCGCCGGGGCACAGGATGTGCGCAGGGTGCGGCGGCGCCGTGGCAGTCCGCGGGGTGCTGAGGGCGCTTCATGAAGGGGACAGGGCGGTTGTGGGCAATGCCACGGGATGCCTTGAGGTTTCCTCTTTTATGTATCCCTACACGGCATATGAGGACAGCTATATCCACAATGCCTTTGAAAATGCGGGGGCCACGCTTTCCGGTGTGGAGACTGCATACAGGGTGCTGAAAAAGAGGGGGAAAATAAAGGAAGACTACAAATTTATCACCTTCGGGGGAGACGGCGGAACCTATGATATCGGTTTCCAGTCCCTGTCCGGGGCCATGGAGCGGGGCCATGACATGGTGTATGTATGCTATGACAACGGCGCCTACATGAATACCGGGACACAGCGTTCTTCCGCCACGCCGCAGTTTGCGGATACCACCACCACTCCCGCGGGAAAGGTTTCTGACGGTAAGGTGCAGACCAGGAAGGACCTGACGGCCATTATGGCCCAGCACCATATCCCCTATGCGGC
>CAJTSY010000272.1 GCA_910578995.1 uncultured Acetatifactor sp. | reverse complement strand
AGACAATCCATATATCATGTATATGCTCCTTTTTTCTATATAGCATACATGAAAAGCTTAAATTGCAACTTGCAGTTTCAACTGATAATTGCAGACCTGCTTAAAAGATGGTATAATGGGAATGAAATCAATACATTTACGAAAAGGAGAACAGCATGGATATTAAGGATATTACAAAGGAACAGTTGGAGACATTGATACTGATAAAGAGTTTAGAGGAATTTGTTACAGACGAGCATGAGAACCTTTCAAGCCTTAGTGAAGTAATCTGGACTCTGGAAGAAAGTTTATCCAATGAGGAACATAAACAGCTTGTGACAGATATCTGCAAGCTGACAGAAACAGGCTATATTCTGTCAGATGCTACCGAGGAACATATAGAGACTGACTAGTGTTAGAATATAAATAGTACAAGTTAAACATGGCAGGTTTCAGAAATAACTGTATAATAGAAACGAATACAGGAGGAAATTTTCCATGAGTAAACAGTTTGATAAGCAGTTTAAAGAGAATGCAGTACAATATTACCTTGCACATAAGGAGCTTGGATGGAATAAATGTGCGGAGAACCTTGGGGTAAGCCGTAATGCCATCCGCAGCTGGGTAAAGGCGGCAGCTGAGAACGCCGGGGAAGTACCCATACGGGGAGCCGGGAACTATGCAAGCGATGAGGAGAAGGAAAATGCCAGGCTGAGAAAGGAACTCAGGGACACGAAGGATGCGCTTGAAATACTAAAAAAAGCCATCGGCATTCTGGGAAACTGACACGGGCCATCTTCCAGGAAACCGAGCGGGAAGAAGAACGGTTAAGGGAAGAGGGGAAACGCCGCCTGAATGTCAGCGGGGTGCTGAGGATCTTAGGCGTTTCAAGGAGCGGCTATAACGCATTCAGGAAGCACACACCATCCGCCGGCCAGGTGAAAAAGGAACAGCGGATGGCAGAAATCAAGGCAATATATGAGGAATCACACGAAATTTATGGAGCGCCCAAAATAGCAGCAAAGATGCGGCAGAAAGGAGACAAAGTAAGCGGGAGGACCGTGGGGAAGTATATGAGGGAGATCGGGATCCGGGCATGTTACCGGAAACACAGAACCCGGACAACAAGGGATTCTGATTTCAGCAGCGGGTTAAAAAACATACTGGACCGAGATTTCCAGCCGGAAAGGCCGGATGCGGCATGGTGTACGGATATCACCTATATATGGACCATGGAGGGCTTTGTATACCTGGCCAGCATCATGGACCTGTATTCGAGGAAGATCATTTCCTGGACACTGGGGGAGACGCTGGAGACGAAATGGGTACTGGAGGCCGTGGAAAAGGCGAAAAGGGAACGGTGTGTGGAGCAGCCGCTGGTCATCCACAGCGACCGCGGAGTGCAGTATACCTGCGGAGACTATGAAGAAGCGACCGGAGGGATGGAACGCAGTTATTCGGCGAAAGCCTGCCCATGGGACAACGCCTGCATAGAAAGTTTTCATGCCCTGATAAAAAGGGAATGGATCAGCCGGTTCCGTATCATAGATTACAGCCATGCATATAGGCTTGTATTTGAATATATAGAAGCATTCTACAATACAGTAAGGATTCACAGCCATTGTGGCTACCGCTCCCCAGGAGAATATGAAAAACGGTATCTGGAGAGGATGGAGGCGAAAATGCAGGAAACCGGTTAAGAGTTGCTGTGAGAAGCGGGGCTAAGGGGTGGAATAGATAAAATGAAAGGAGGAAGTGCAGGATGAAGTCTAAAAACGTGGAGACATTGATTCGGGAGAGAGCAGAACTGCGTGATCTGCTGGAAGACATCATGGATCGGATTCAGGAATTCCGTGAAGAGATGGTAACCGAATTGGATGATTTGGAAGACATGATCGCAGAAAACGGTGGAATAGGATTCCATTGATTCGACAAAAAGTCCACGTTTAACTTGTACTTTTTCTTGACATAGTACCAATTATCATCTGGTATTTACCTGCCCGGGCGAACTGAACGCCCTGATCTACTGCAACCAGAA
>CAJTSY010000271.1 GCA_910578995.1 uncultured Acetatifactor sp. | reverse complement strand
ATAAGTCCATAGCCTGTTTTGATTGGCCATAAACTTATTATACGAGGAGGTATAAGATGAAAAAAAGACGTTCCATGGAAAAAATTCATTCCATGGAAACAATTCATTCCGTGGGAGAAAATCATTCCGCGGAAAAAGTAAAGTCCGCGGAAGACGATCTGACAAGCAGACTCCCGCTGCGTGACAATGTGAGGAATATCAAAAACCTGTTTGTACATGTATATAGAATCGATAAAACATACTATTTTCTGGACTGCCTGCGGTTGTTCCTGGATGCAGTGGGGAGCGCGCTGACAGTGGTGCTGGCAGCAGACATCCTGGAGATGCTCTACGAGTCCAGGCCTATGGAGGAAATCATGAAAGCGGTAATTTTCCTCCTGGCCCTTCCCACATTGACGGCCATGCTTTCTTCCGCCCTGTTAAATGAATTTGTTCTGCCGGGAAAGAAGAATATCGCCAGGGTATATAACGGGAACCTTGCCGCCAAGTTCCTGCATATGGATTACTCCCTGGTGAACAGTCCTTATGTGAAAGACATGCAGGACCGCATTGACAGGGCCCACAGCCATGGAGACGGCATCTATGATCTGTTTAAGAGATTTGACGCCATTGCGGCAGGTTTTTTCAACCTGGTCTGCTCCCTTGTGGTAGCTTATCCCATGCTTAGGATCATTGTCAATTTCCGGAATCCGCTGATGTATCTGGGGATTGTAATCCTTGCCGCCCTGCTGTGGATTCTGACGTCGGCTGCGGTAAAGGCCGATGCGGCTTTTCAGGAGCGTTTTCTTGCCAATCCCAGGGATCTGTGTCCCGAAGAGCTGTATCGGAAATATTACTCCTTTTCCTGGTACTGGGTGAGACGCTGTATGAGCGGGGAGTACCATTTTATTAAGGACATCCATCTCTACGGCGGCCATGATATGATGAAAAAATATACTGCGGACAATGCCAGGGAATCCGAAAATGTCATGCACTGGACTTCCGTTTTGGAAAAGCTGAGCGGAAGGAGCGGCTTTCTGAACGGCAGCGTGGGCAGCCTTTTGTCCCTGGCAGGATACCTGGTTTCCGCCGCCTATGCCCTGATGGGAGCCTTTTCCGTTGGAAATGTCATCAAATTCGCGGAATCCATCACAAAGATTGCCGGAGGAGCCCAAAGCATGGGGCAGCTGTACAGGGAGCTGTCGCTGACGGCCCGGAGGGAGGCCAGTACACTGGAGATGCTGCGTATCAGCGACGAGATGTACAAGGGCAGGCTTCCGGTGGAAAAACGCCTGGACAATCAGTATGAGATTGAATTCCGCAATGTTTCCTTCCGCTATCCCGGGGCAAAAAACGATGCGCTGAAAAACCTTTCCCTGAAGCTGCGCATCGGGGAGCGCATGGCTATCGTGGGCATGAACGGATCCGGCAAGACCACCATGATTAAGCTGCTGTGCCGCCTCTATGACACCCAGGAGGGAGAAATCCTGTTAAACGGAGTGGATATCCGTAAGTTCCGGCAGGAGGAATACATCCGGCTGTTCTCCGTGGTATTTCAGGATTTCAAGCTGCTTTCTCTGCCTCTGGGGCAGAATGTGGCCTCCTCCACGAAGATGGACAGGGAACTGGCAGTGAAGGCGCTTGGACAGGCAGGGCTTGGGGAGCGCCTGGAAAAGCTGCCGGAGGGACTGGATACCTTTCTTTATCAGGACATCGCCGATGACGGCGTGGAGATTTCCGGCGGGGAGGCCCAGAAGATCGCCATCGCCAGGGCGCTGTACAAGGACTCCCCCTTCGTGCTGCTGGACGAGCCCACCGCCAGCCTGGACCCGCTGTCGGAATATGAGATTTACTCCCGTTTTGACTCCATGGTGAAGGATAAGACGGCGGTTTACATTTCCCACCGCCTTTCTTCCTGCCGTTTCTGTGACGATATAGCCGTGTTCCATGAAGGGCGCCTGGTGCAGCGGGGGAGCCATGAGGAGCTTCTACTGGATGAGCAGGGGAAATATTATGAGCTGTGGCGTGCACAGGCGCAGTATTACACGGAGAAATAAGG
>CAJTSY010000270.1 GCA_910578995.1 uncultured Acetatifactor sp. | reverse complement strand
CTTCGTTTCAATGATACGCAGCTCCCCGGTATTCAGGTCCACTTCATTTCTCTTAAGGTTCCTGCCCTCATTCGGACGCAGCCCGCAGGTATAGGTCATGCGGAAGTAAGTGCTGAGCAGGAGCGGACGAAAAGGCTCTTTGGGATATTTGTACGTATCAATCTCCCGGAAAAGCGCCGCCAGTTCATCGTCCCCAAACAGGTACGGAACAAAAACGGTTCCTCCAGCGGTGAACTTATCGGGCAGGATATAAGCGTTCTTTCCAACGGATTTCAGGTAGGTGCCGAATCCCCGGATGAAAGCGGCCCTGCCGTGGATCACGCTGTCTGACTCTCCTGGATCAGGTTTCAGCCAGTTCAGGACAACCCCTTCTGTTAAATCTCCAGTTTCGGCATATTTTATGGAACAATACCGGTCAAACTGACGCGCCCGCCCAAGATAGGTGTTTTCCGAATAACCGAGGGATATTTTCAGGTCGATCAGATGATTCAGATCATTTGCAAACATACTGGTAAAGCCGCGGCTCATAACAGTTCCCTCCTTTCCAGCGGAATCCCCCTGAAATCAAGCGCGCATTCTTTCAGATTTCCTGTATCGAGTGAAAGATACTGGCGCGAAGATTTCAGGCCGTCATGTCCAAGTATCTGTGCAATCGTTGTGAGGGGAGTGCCTGTAACGAGCAGCTTCTTGGCAAGACGCCTGCGGAGGCCGTGGAACCCTTTCCCGTCAAACGCATGCCTGGCGATACCGGCTTTCTTCTGGTACTGTTTGAACATACTCCCGATGCATACTGCATTGGCGATGGCTGTTTTGGGAGCCACGGTCCTTAAGAATACTTCCGGGCAGTCGGAAGCAGGACGCGCATTTAATATATAATCCTGCAGGGCAGCTCCGGTTTGCTTTACCAGCGGGACATAGACTGTCCTGCCAGTCTTTTTCTGGCACAGCCTGATCTCTCCTTTCCTCCAGTCAATGTCGGAAAGCCTAAGACGGATAAGGTCACAGGCACGCAGGCCGGTTGTCGCAGCCGTCAGGATAATGGCACGGTCTCTTTTTCCCATATCGCTGCCGGTATCGATTACCGCAAGGATGCGCTCCAGTTCTTCATCCGTCACATAGCCCTGTATCGGCATGTCCCGGTAAACTTTATAGGAAAACAGATCAGTACAGTCCGGCGCCGGTATTCCTGTCTCTTTCAAAAAGATATGGAAATATTTAAGATAGAGAAGGATGTTGTGCAGGCTGGATGTTTTGACCTCTGCCGCAGTTTTTAATATAAATTCCCTTACATCATCGACGGAAACTTGTTCTAACGATTCATGGCCGAGGGCTTCAAAGTGATAAAGGTATCTGCGGACCACCCATACCACATCGTCACGGGTATTGGGGCTATACTCCTTATAATCCAGGAAACGGTCAATCAGCCGTTCGTTTTCAGCTTTGAGCAGATATTTTGTTCCGTGTTTCGGCATTTTGAGATGGATCGTCCCTGTCAGGTAAAACTCATTCAGCCGGTTCGCGGCAGAGCGGATATTCCTGTAGTAATAGTCTGAGATTTCATTTCTGGACAGCCGTTCCTTCTGGAACCCTACATATTCACTTGTGATTTCGGGATCGTAGAGGGAGATGCCCTTTTTGCCGTAGTAGATTGCAAACGCCCTCAGCCCCGGCTGGATGTTTGTCCATATGCTGGATTCACTGTAGCCGAGCCTTCTGGCTTCCGCAACCATCCGGGCAATCATTTCGTTGATGGTTACTTTCTTTTCATTCATGGCAGATGCCTCCTTTGGTATAGTCAGGGAAATCCCTGCTGACACCATTATCAGCAAATGCCTCTATGGACGCCATAAAATTATCCCGAATTTTTTGGCCTTTCATATATGGATTCTATTTGAGAGCTTAGACAGACACAAAAAGTTATCCCGAATATTTCTCTAAGAAATGCTACTGTTGCTGTCTTTCTTTGAAGTATTCGGGATAATCTGACTTTCGGTATAACCAGTAGTTTTGAGAACCTTTATTTAGGTATTGTCTGCATGCACATAGACAAGCA
>CAJTSY010000269.1 GCA_910578995.1 uncultured Acetatifactor sp. | reverse complement strand
TTTCCCGAATCCTTTCATAGCGCTCTTTGTCAAACGCGTCCTTGCCGTAGTAAAGCCCCGCCTGTGCCAGGCTTTGTAGTTCCACTGCCCATTGCAGCCATTTTTCGTTCTTATCCATATGCCCTCCCTGTCGTTGGATGATGTTTTTGCTTTGCATGATGCATTATCCGGATACGCCGGAACCTAAATATTGTCAGGGGTTGTGCAGGCATTCTGCTATCTCCTGTTTTTATGCCGTACCACTTAAAGCGGGGCTACGGTTCGCTGTGCGCCCATGTCCCGCTCCTGACTTCGGCAGAAAGGCACTTCCGTTCCCACGGCCCGCTCCTGACTCCGGCAGAAAGGCACTTCCGGGGCCACGGCCCGCTCCTGACTCCGGCAGAAAGGCACTTCCGGGGCCACGGCCCGCTCCTGACTCCGGCAGAAAGGCACTTCCGCGCCCACGGTTCGCTGTGCGCCCATGGCCCGCTTACACAGTGGACCGCTCTCCATGGCTCCCGTCCTCCTGGTCAAAACGGCGTATCACTCTGCACGGATTTCCGACTGCGACGCAATTTGCGGGAATGGAGCGGGTGACAACGCTTCCGGCTCCGATTACGCTGTTCCTGCCGATTGTCACGCCGGCCAGGATGATGCTTCCGCCGCCGATCCACACATTGTCCTGTATTTCAATGGGGCGGGCATAAGTCCTGAAAAAGGTGGTTCCTTTTTCTTTCCAGTCTGGAACCAGACGCTCCCGGGGCAGCACAGGGTGGGAAGAGGTATAAAACTGGACATTGGACGCTATCAGCACCCGGCTGCCAATCCGTATGGGCTTGTTGTCCACAAAGGTACAGTTCATATTAATTATGACATCATCGCCGAGAAATATATTTTTCCCATAATCGCAGTGGAGAGGGACATCGATGGCAACGTTTTTCCCGATGGAGCCCATAAGCTGCCTCAAAATTTCGTTTTTCCTTTCCGTGTCATTATAATCCGTAAAACCATATTCCCTGGTAAGCTTCCTTGCGTTGGAAATGATATGCAGTGTTTCCCTGTCTGCGGTTTCCAAAAAGTCTTCGGCTTCGTAGTACATTTTGTCCTCCTTCGTCTGCCGTTCGCGGCTGTCGGCCTGCTGTTTGCATATCATTATACCGCAGAAAAATTGCCTTTTCTATTCTATTCCGGACAAAAAGTATGACTATTCTGCCATTTTCTCCTGTATTCCAGAGGAGTACAGCACATGTTTTCCCGGAAGATTTTGCCGAAGTAGCTGCTGTTTCCCAGGCCGCAGGCATGCCCGATGTCCGTAATGGAGTCCTGGCCGTTTATGAGCATTTCGCAGGCCTTCTGTAAACGGAAGCTTGTGGTATATTTTGCGGGTGTTGTGTGTAAATAGCTGTGAAACAGTCTGAAGCATTCCCTTTCGCTCAGGCAGGCAACTGCCGCCAGTTCTGAGACGGCGATTTTATCCCCGAAATGTTCATGGATGTAAATCAGCATCTTTTTCAGGCTTGCATCATTTTTGTCATAGTTCCCTTTTCCGTCAAATAAAGGGGAAAACAATTCAAAAAGCTGCAGCCATATTTGGGACAGGGCATCCCTGAGCTTTATTTCGTATCCGGTGTCGTTTTCGCACAGGGTGAAAGTGTCCTTTATCAGATGCAGTATCCCGGCCTGTGCAGGCTGGCCGGGATGAAACGCATACAGTTCAATCTGCGGATTGGCGGTTATCGGTATAACGTATTTTTGCTCAATTCTGCTCCCCGCATTTCCGGAGATGAGAGCCGCGTCGAAGATATGAAGCCGCTGTATCGTTTCCTCTGTCCGGGACAGCGCCCTGGTCATATGGAGCACATTTGCATTCAGGAAGCCGCCGGAGCCTGCCGGAAAGGCCATTTTTCCCTTCGGAGTGTAATATTCCAGTGTGCCGCTTTCCATATAGAAAAGCTCGACTGCCCTGTGCCAGTGCCAGGGCGCGGAACGCCCCGGGTATTTGTCAAGCTCCGCACGGGACGCTATATATGGAAAATCAGATTGAAAACCGGGCAGCAGTTCCTCCCTGCTTCCTGCGTAAAACTCGACTTTTTGTACAGTTTTCATGTAAATTCCTCTATAGGTTATATTCGT
>CAJTSY010000268.1 GCA_910578995.1 uncultured Acetatifactor sp. | reverse complement strand
TCCTGCGGCGAAGGGACTTCCGGCTCTGCGCCTGCCACGGACTGGGAAGACACGAACAGGCATAACGCTAAAGCGACTGCAAGAAATCGTTGTTTCAATTTTAGAACCTCCTCAATTTTTCTGTAGAAGAACACCTGTTTTTCGATACTTCTTCTTACATCAATATATCGTTATTATTCGGTATTGTCAATAGATGGAAAAAAGATCAATGGGCCATGGAAGATTCTTTGTTACTGTTCACTCGGTGTCTCCGCGAGGGTTTTCGTGCGCATTATGCACGAAAAGCCCGAGACAGCGGGCGCCAAAATGAGCGTTCTTTGCTC
Source organism: uncultured Acetatifactor sp. (assembly GCA_910578995.1). Classification (GTDB taxonomy): domain Bacteria; phylum Bacillota; class Clostridia; order Lachnospirales; family Lachnospiraceae; genus Acetatifactor. Next base: position 1,816 of record CAJTSY010000268.1, on the reverse strand, counting down.
ATTTTGTGTGCATCATGTTGCTGTGAACGGCGAAGCCGTGAACAGTAACGATTCTTTCCGCACACTCAAGTATACCCCATCGGACTGAACAGCTCTTATGACTACAAGCCGAAATACATCAGGCCAGAAATATGGACAAAGCTAATTGCCTACAATATGGCGGAAGCCCTCGTCCACCTTACTGTCATAAGCTATGGCAAAAAATTAGGTTAGACCCTATAGCGGAATCTAACCTACTGCTTCTTTTACTTCTTTATCTTACTCTGAAAACCGCACCGTAATCACACAGATTTCGCTCCTGGTGCCCAACCGCATGTCCGGGCCGAACACCCCCACCCCCGAGGTGACGATATTGTGCATATTGCCCTTCTGCAGATAACCACAGATATTCTCCCAGAACAGGCGGGCCGTCAGGTTCCCCGGGAACGTCTGGCCGTCATGGGTGTGCCCGCACAGGTCCAGGTCCACTCCCGCGTCCGCCAGTTCCTGCAGTTCCCTGGGCTGATGGTCGATGACGATGACGGGCCTGGAAAGGTCCATCCCCTCCGTGAGCTGTTCCGGCGTCTTCCTGACGCGGATTCCCCTGCCGGGCCTGCCGTAGTCCGGCCTGCCGTACAGATAGAACGCGTCATCGATCAGCACGCCCTCCTCCCGGAGCAGCCGTATGCCCGCCTTCTCCAGAAAGGCATCCATCCTGGGGTCGCTGGCCTTTTCCCCGCGGCCGGCAAAGGTGAAGCCGGCCAGGACTTTTTCTTTAATGTCATGGTTGCCATAACAGGCGTAGACACCGTACCGGCTCTGTATCCCGCCCAGGACTTCCGCCAGAAGTTCCGGGTCTTCCAGGGCCTCATATTCATTGTCGAAAATATCCCCCGCTATAACTACAATATCTGCGTCTTCCTGATTGATAAGGTCCACCATCTGTTCCATGTGCCGGATGCCGATGCTGTATCCCAGATGGAGGTCCGCCGCCAGAATGATCTTCAGTTCCTCCAGTCCCGGTGCCTCCTTGTCCACGGACAGCTCATAATTCGTCACGCTGATATGGTCCGCGCTGACAATCCCCGCCAGGCTGAAGCCGCCCACGCAGAGAATACAGCCTAAACCAATGAGCCCGTGCCCCCTTTGCGAGAACAGCCGCTCTTTCCACCGGGAATTTCCACCGGGCAGAAAACGCTTCACCACAAGGCGCAGCAAATCCGCCGTAAGGATGACCAGCAGAGCATAGAGCAGCACTCCCAGCCAGGTGTTGGAAAACTGCTTCAGCAGCCGCTTTGCAGGCGAGGGCTCCAGGAGAAACGCCGCCAGAATGCTGAAGGCCGTACACAGATAGAGGAAGGCGACGGGAAGCCGGATCCGTCTCCGCTTCAGGTAAGGCAGACACCGCTCCAGCCATGTCTGCAGGCGGTAGAACACATATGCGCACAGCAGCAGATAAACCGGCGACAGCCACACTGCTATCATCCCCCCATCACCTCCCCCGCCAGGATGCCTGCCTCATAATCCGTGATGCCCTTTCCCGTATTGGGATGCCCTGCGGAATAGAACTGGTCCGCGGCAAAGAGCAGAAGCAAAACCAGTCCTGCCGCCATCAGCACCCTGGACGGCAGTCTGCGGAACAGCCCGTCCAGGAAGGGAGCCAGGACATATATGATGGCCATGCCGCCGATGCCGAAGACCAACAGCCCTTCCGCGCAGATGCGCCCGTTCAGGTTCAGGAAATATCCCGTATAGTCCCACCACCTGGTTCCGTTGTGGGCATATTCCAGATACACCGAAGTGAAATACTCCACACTGCCGCACAGCGCCACCGCCA
>CAJTSY010000267.1 GCA_910578995.1 uncultured Acetatifactor sp. | reverse complement strand
GTACGGCTGAAATCCGAAATGCTCCCGCTCACTTAAACACCGATGCCCTCTTCCGGTACAATCCGCTCCTCCGCTGCGGCAGGCAACGGCTCCTCCATCCTCCCGCCCAACACCCTTTTCGGCACGCTGTTATACATGCGCTGCATTTCTCCTGATCCTGCGAATCTGCGGGCTCAGCGAGATATCCGTAACAATCATTCCCTCCCGCTGATTTAAGGCATATTCCACCGCATCCGCAACCTCCTCAGGAAGCAGATAGCTCTCCGCCTCTTCCCCTTCCCTGAAATCCGCATTTCTATAGAGATTTGTCCGTGTCATATCCGGATAAACGGTTACTACCTTCACACCGTACTTTCTGGTCTCCGCAAAGAGACTGCGGGAAAAGCTGGCAAGACCCGCCTTGGTTGCTCCGTAGGCACATCCGCGGGGATTGGCTTCCTGTGCCGTCACCGAAGAAATATTGATCACATAGCCCTTGTTTTTCTTCAGGTGCCGCAGCAACTGCTGGGTGAGAATCATGGGCGCCTCCAGATTTGTCCGCACCAGAGTCTTTATTTTTTCCGGGTTTAATTCTTCATGAAGTCCGTAATATCCCACTCCTGCATTGTTCACCAGAATGCGCACCCGATGGTCTGCCGCAATCTGTCTGACACAGGCGCACAACTTTTCCGTATCCAACACATCGCAAACGATCGGGTGCATGTTTTCCTCCGGGAAATGCTCCCCGCCGAAATCCCTTCCGATGCCGAATACCTCATATCCCAGCGCGCCCAGCCTCCTGCTGACTGCACAGCCTATGCCGGAAGATGCCCCGGTTACGATTGCCGCTTCCATTGTCATTCCCTCCATCTGAAAATCCTCCCCCGGGAAATCCGCTCCTGAAGCCTCTCCGTCAGAAAGCCTTCCATCTCTTCCATCAACCCGTCAGGATAATGACAGTAACCGTTTTCCCTTTGAAAGGGAAACCAGACCACCGCGGAATCCGGCTCCTGTTTCCTCATCCTCTTCAGATAATCCTGTGAAATCCGGAAGGTTCCCACACTTACATCCAGGATTTTATCCAAGTCAATGATCCGATACACCTGTTCCAGCATCTCTTCATAATACCTCTTCCATCCCGGCATATAAATCATCGGATCAAAGCAAAGCCGTACAGTGCATCCTGCCCGGATCAGCTCTGCCGCGCAGTTCAGCCGCTCTGTCAGCGAAGGGGTACCGTGTTCGCAGCTCTTTATCACCTCCTGCGGAGACAGGCTGAACCCCCAGATCACATTGGCAATGGGCGGGACCTTTTCAAAACAGGAAAGATTTGCGCACTTTGTCCGTATCTCCACTTTCAAATCCTCATGCCTGCCCGCAAAGGCGCACCACTGCCCCACATACCCGATAACTTTCTCCATGGCCGCCAGATCCGTATCATAAGAAATACACAGGTACAGAGGATGCTCCTTCAAAACCGCCTCCACCTGGGCAAAGTACTCCTCCAGATTCACGAAAACCACGATATTGGACGAAGGGTACATCCCCTTCAAATAGCAGTACTCACAATCAAAAACGCAGTTCATCACACAGGACATATAGTAAAAATACTGGTTGCCGAAACTCTGGCAAACCGGCGCTCCCTCATAAAGCAGCGATTTCTGCCTGGCTGCCAGAATCAGCTTCCGTGAGCGGTGCTGCAGCGCATGGCTCTGCCTGCTGCGGCAGAATACATCCTTGTAATGATGAATCTCAATGATTTCCGCATCCGGAAATTTCGCCAGAATCTCCTGTACCCGCCAATAATTACGGACAGATTCCTCCACATAAATATGAGAAAAAAACGGATTATAATACTCTTCTTTTAAGCTCTTCAAAACACAATTTTCCCTCTCTCTTGTCTTTACAGGGAATCAACCCGTTCTCGTACATTTCCTTTATCACAAACATATAATCACAATCATTCAAAGTCAGGTACCGGATATACTGTCTCAGGCAATCCTTCATTGCCTTCGAACAATGCAGGTCTGTCCCAAGCTGTTCAACCAGCGCCTCCTCCTTCTGCCGCCGAGAGTCCTCCCGGACATTCTCCCCCGTTATCCTCCGAATCTGCCGGATATAGTCCGCCATTGGCTCCCGATATTGTTCCATAAGACGCTCTGTCCGCTCCCCGGATACCTCCCCTG
>CAJTSY010000266.1 GCA_910578995.1 uncultured Acetatifactor sp. | reverse complement strand
TTGAATCCCAGGAGGGTACATTCCCCGATGCTTGCATCGCAACAAACTTTTCCCTAAACGAAAACGGTGATATAATGTAAGCGGAAAGGAGAGTTGTAGATGAGTGAGAACATACACAAATCGCACAACGTATCGAGGCTTATGTATCATTTTGTGTTTCCAACGAAATATCGAAGGGTAGTAATAGACGAAGAAGTGGATAAGGTAATAAAAGAAACCTGCATAGAAATCAGCAAAAGGTATGAGGTGGAATTTCTGGAGATAGGGACGGATAAAGACCATGTACATTTTCTTGTACAGTCAGTGCCGAATTATAGTCCAACCCAGATTGTAAAGATAATAAAAAGCATAACGGCGAGAGAAGTATTTGCCAAATGCCCAGAAGTCAAGAAGAAACTATGGGGAGGAAATTTCTGGTCGTCGGGCTATTATGTAGCGACAGTAAGCGAACACGGGAATGAGGGAGTAATAGCGAATTATGTAAAGAATCAAGGGAATGAGTATAAGAAACTATTCCGAAGTGAAGGGGTAGAAGGACAAATAACGTTGTTTGACAAGTAAAGGCAGCGGTGAGGAAACTCCATACCCCGCTTTTGAGGGAGCGAAGCGAGCGAGAAAGTCAAGTGCTGTGAGAGGCGACGTAGGAGCCGCTCACAGTACTTGAGTGCTTGCACCGGGGTAGTTGATTGAATTTCAATATGTCATTGAGGATGAAAAGTGGAAAATTGTACTGAGATGAAACCGGATGCAAAACGGGCGGTTCCCGGATGGAGGGCACAATGATTGAACTGGAGCAGGTCCGGGCCGGATATGGGAAGACGGAGGTTCTGCACGGCGTGGACTTCAAGGCGGAGCAGGGCGAAATCACCACGATTATCGGCACCAATGGCAGCGGGAAGAGCACCCTGCTGCGCACTCTCCTGGGATTTCTGCCGGTTTGGGCAGGGAATCTAAAGATTGACGGAATTTCGATAGAAAATTTACCCCGGGCAGAGCTGGCCAGAAGCATCGCCTATCTCCCCCAGGGAAAGAACGTGCCTGACATCTCCGCGGACCGCATGGTCCTCCACGGGCGGTTCCCCTATCTGAACTATCCTAGGAGATACAGGGAGTCGGATTTTCAGATAGCCAGGGAGGCCATGAGACAGATGGGCATAGAGGAGCTGGCCGGGATGCAGATGTCCCGACTGTCCGGCGGCATGCGGCAGAAGGTGTACCTTGCCATGGCCTTGGCTCAGGAGGCTCCTGCCATCGTCATGGACGAGCCTACCACCTACCTGGACATCGGGCAGCAGATGAAGTTCGCGGGAATCGTCCGGCGGCTGTCCGGGGAGGGCAAAACAATCGTCCTGGTGCTCCACGACATCCTGCTGGCCCTGAAGATTTCCCACCGGATCGCTGCTGTGGCAGAGGGGAGGATCTCCTGGAGCGGCACGCCGGAGGAGATGCTGGAGGAAAATGTGGCGGAGAGACTCTATGGCGTGGCCGTGGGAGCCGTGAGGACGGACGGGGGCGAGCAGTATTACTATAAACTGTAAAACACATGACAGTGTACCATACCATGGATTTGGAGCCGGCGAGGAACCCTATTGAAGATTCAGGCTTCCCCGGCAATTCCTTCTGCACGAAATTCCTCTGGCCGTGAGCCGGATGGGATTGCCGCCTCCGTGGGCTGCTGCATTATCGAGATAGCATCTAGGACTTTTGGAATGATTCAGCATATGCTAAAAACCGCTCTGTAGAAAGGATTCCCTCATGAAAAACCGCATCATATTTCCTTGCTGTGACAATGCTTTTTCCCTTTATCGAATCCATAAAGCCTCCGGCTTATTAAATCCTGTTTTATGGTGATGACGGCATTTTTCAGCGTCGGGTTTTCGCCCATGAGCCGGGCGATATCATTGGCGTATGCAATGGAATCGTTGATTTCAGTCTGGCTTTTCCACCAGATATCTACATTCCAGCGGTCGCCCGATATGCTTGTTTCAAATCCTAAAAATGCCGATTCATTTTCCATATGGAACGCTCCGTCAAAATGGCCTGGCACAAATTTTTTGAGGATCTCTGACGCTAGGCCATAGTAATTTGCCCCATTCAGACTGGACTTATCTATATAAAAGTCCAAATCGTTCCATGTCATGATATTCATCCCATAGCTGCCGACAATATAGGCCTCTCCGTATTTTTTATCCCCCTTTTC
>CAJTSY010000265.1 GCA_910578995.1 uncultured Acetatifactor sp. | reverse complement strand
TGACAGCTTCCTGCCGCCTCGGCCTGTCCCGCTTCTCCGCCTCTTTCCTGCACCGCTTCCGCCTGCGCCTCTTCACCGGCCTCCAGAAGCAGCTCCTTTACCTCCGTATTCAAAAGGACTTCCACTTTCCGTTTCTTCAATTCCCTCTGAAATGCGGCGATTACATCCGAGGAATGGTCCGATACGGGGAAAACACGTTCCCCCCGCTCTATTTTCAAAGGACAGCCCGCCTTCTCCAGGAAATCCATCACCGCCCGGTTGTCATAATCATAGAAGGCGCTGTACAGGAACTTCGCATTGCTGCGAACATTGGCAAAGAGCGTCTCCATGTCGGCGGCATTGGTCACATTGCAGCGGCCCTTTCCTGTGATAAAAAGCTTTTTCCCCAGTTTTTCATTCTTCTCGATCAGACATACCCGGCAGCCCTTTTCCGCAGCCGCCAATGCCGCCATCATCCCCGCGGCCCCGCCGCCTACAACGATTACTCTGCTCAAATCCTGTTCTCCTGTTTTCTTTTCATCCCAAAACTTACAGGCTTCCTACACCGTTCGGTGTGCTGTTGCCCTGGTTCTTTCTATTTCTTAGTAAATAAAGCTGTCAGCAGCACTGCGTGAAAACGATGAATTTCAGCCAATCCGACTAAAATAATCTTCTGCCAATATTGCATACATTACCTTGTCAAATATACCATTGTTACACTTACATCCCTGCCGCAATGTCCCCTCCCACTTCATGCCGGCCTTTTCCTGCATTTTACCGGAAGCCGGATTTTCATTTGCATGCCAAGCATAGATTCGGTTCATCCCGACTTCTTTAAAGTAAAACTCGATGACCCTTTTGGTTGCCTCCGTCATCAGGCCCTGATTCCACCATCTCCGCCCGATCTCACATGCTAATTCGACCTGGCGCAGCTCATCGTCCGGATGCATTCCAAAATATCGTCCAATCACTTCGCCTGTCTCCTTTAGCTGAATGGCCCAACTATAACGGTTACTCTTTTCATATGCGTCCAACCAGTTGTGTGTGAACATATTTGCATTTATTATCACATCCGCAATACAGCTCATTGGCGCATAATTTGTCCATTTCCAGACATCCATGTCACTCCAGCAATTATAATAAATCTGTTCCAGGTCTTCTTTTCGGAAGCGCCGTAAGATGAGACGTGATGTTTCCAGATATACCGTTCCTTTATGTGTCATCGATTTTCTCCTTTCGTCCCACTATCTGCCATGGATGCAGAATCCCTTCCACCCCATCTTTATCAGAAAATTTATTCGCCTTATCCTAAAAAAAGTGCCTTCGACACCTTACTGATTCTCCTCCTCAAACCGTTCTGCCCAGTCCCTGTATCGGTAAGGGGCAATCTCCCGCAGATGTTCCCCCAGGATCCCGTAGCAGAAGTCCAATACCTGCTTTAACTGTTCCCCCGTCTCTACAAATGATATCTGATACATATATCCTCCCAATCCGACGATAAGAAACGGTACCCGACGATGCGCCCCGTATACATTGATATAAAACGCCGCTCTCTTCCTGCATATAACAGTTCAGAAAATTCACTTCATTGTTACAAAACACTACAGAAAATGGCAAGAAGTGCCGGCACGCCCTGCCTGTGCGCCTGACGCCGACACCTCCTGCCGTCTTTATGCCTTTCCAACAGTACACAGCAGCAAAACTATGCCGCCGCACTGTGCGTAAAATCTATGAGATAATTCCTTCCCACTCTTATACAGGATAAGCCCCGTTCTTGGTATCCGCCTGGGTCATGTCCACCTTTTCCTGCTGTGCCTGGCGGTACTTGAAGAAGTCCATGGCAACCTGGGGGAACAGCGCATAGGAGAGCACATCCTCGTCCTGCTGCTTCCATTCCTTCATCTCTGCTTCCAGTTTATCCATCTCATTCTCCAGCATATCCGCATAGCGGCAGGTGATCCTCTCCTCGCCGGGGATAACCTTGTCGATGATCTCCTGGTTCATGGGCTTGATGGTCTGGCCATACTCGCCGCGCAGAACTGCCTTGGTCTCCTTGGTAGCCATCTTGTAACGCTCGCCCATGAGCACGTTGAACACAGCCTGGGTACCCACGATCTGGGAAGAAGGAGTAACCAGGGGCGGCTCGCCCAGATCCTTACGCACTTCGGGGATCTCCTTCAGCACATCATAGTATCTGTCTTCCGCGTTCTGCTCCTTCAGCTGGCTCACCATGTTGGAAAGCATGCCGCCGGG
>CAJTSY010000264.1:510-2234 GCA_910578995.1 uncultured Acetatifactor sp. | reverse complement strand
GTAACTATTCAGCAGCCCCTTAAAATTACATGAAATCAAGAAAAAGTACTGGATCTTTTCCATCCTTTCTGATACAATATAAGCATCAAAACAAGAAGGAGGATGGTCTGGATGCCGTTCAATATAACGCAGGAATTTGTGCAGCAGCTGCTGGAACAGATCGCCCAGCTTACAAAGCAGGTCTCCGAACTGACAGCAGAGATATCTGAACTCCAGCAGACCATCAAGGAACTGGAGGAGAAGAAGAACAGGAACTCCAAAAACAGCTCCAAGCCCCCTTCATCAGACGGCTATGCGAAAAAACCTGCAAGCCTCCATGGCAGGTCGGGTAGGAAACAGGGCGGGCAGGAAGGCCATGAAGGTGCCAACCTTGCCCAGCGCAGGCCTGACCGGATCGTAGGGTGCATGCCCTCAAAGTGCGCCAAATGCCCACGCAGAGACGAGTGCATGGCAAAAGCCAAGGTCACCGAGAGCCGGCAGGTCATCGATGCCGTAGTCACCACCGAAGTCGTACAGTATGACAGGTACCGGGTCACGGACTGCCCGCTGCATGGGTGGAGCCGTGACGGCCGCTTCCCTGAAGGGGTCAATGGCCCGGTCCAGTACGGCGCCAGCCTGCAGGCGCTTGTGGTGGCGCTGAACACTGTGGGTGCAGTCAGCATCGCAAGGACACATGAGATACTGGCGAACGTGTTCGACGTCCCCCTTTCAGCAGCCACGATAAAGTCCATGGTCTCCCGGTGCGCCGGGAGGCTCTGCGACGCCATATCGGAGATTGGCCGCCGCCTCATGGACAGCAGCGTGGACAACGCCGACGAGACCGGGATAAGGGTGGACGGAAAGCTCAAATGGGCACATGTGCTGTGCAATGGGAGGTACACCCTGATCCGCGTCCATGCCAAACGCGGATGGGAGGCCATGGAGGACATCGGGTGCCTGCCAAGGTTCCACGGCACCCTCGTCCATGACTGCTGGGCCCCGTACTGGAAGCACCCTGGAGGCATCACGCACGCGATATGCTGCGCACACCTCCTCAGGGAGCTGACAGGCATCGAGGAGGGCCACCCGGACTACACCTGGCCGACAAAGTTCAAGAGCCTCCTCCTTGAAATGAAGAAGGCCAGGGACAGGAGGGCTGAAAGCGGTGACATGGAGCTGAGCCGCTATTACCAGCGTAAATTCAGCAGGATGTACGATGGGGCCATCGAAACAGCCTATGAAGAGACCCCTGTCCCAGAGCCAGGGCCCGGGAAGAAGAAGGGGCGCAAAAAACGCGGGAAGGTCCTGGCACTTGTGGACCGCCTTAAGGAGCACAAGGCCGCAGTCTGCCTTTTTATAAAGGACTTTGCAGTGCCGTTCGACAACAACCAGGCCGAACGCGACCTGCGCATGACAAAAGCAAAGACCAAGATATCCGGCTGTTTCCGTACCCTGGATGGTGCGCAGGAATATCTTGACATAATGTCTTATGCAAGTACCGCAAGGAAGCTTGGCTACAACGCTTATATGGCAATCCAAAATGCGGTTTCGGGCGACCCTATGTTTATCTTTTCATAGGGGATGCTGAACAGTTACAGAGAAACAACTAATTTAAATTGGGATATTGGATATTTGTATGCGCAGTTTTTTTAACGGGCTGTTCGAAAGAACGCAGTACAGAAGAAAGGATTGTTGTGGAAGATGTAAAAGAAGAAATGGAGGAAGAAAAAAAAGAGCGGCAGGAA
>CAJTSY010000264.1:0-450 GCA_910578995.1 uncultured Acetatifactor sp. | reverse complement strand
GGAAACGGAGCCGGAGATTGCCCACGTAGACTGGTCGGAATATTTTAACGGACTGAACGGAACAGCGGTGATATATGATGCTTCTAACAGGAGGTATACAATCTATAATGACGAGCTTGCAGAGGCCAGACGGTCGCCTTGTTCCACTTTTAAGATTATATCTTCCCTGACCGCGCTGGAGCATGGAATCCTTGAGCCAGGGGATTCCACCCGGACATGGAGCGGCGAAGTATTCTGGAACGAGGACTGGAACAGGGATATTGATTTCAGTGAAGCATTCCGTACCTCCTGCGTGTGGTATTACAGGCAGCTCATAGATGATATTGGGCAGGACAGGATGCAGGAGGAATTGGAAAAACTTCAGTATGGCAATTGTGATATTTCTGATTGGGAGGGACGGCTGAATACAAACAATAATAACCGGGCTTTAACCGGATTTTGGATTGAATC
>CAJTSY010000263.1 GCA_910578995.1 uncultured Acetatifactor sp. | reverse complement strand
CAGGGCGGTCAACGCCTCCCAGCAGATGGAGCAGCGTTGACTTGCCGGAGCCGGACGCCCCGATGATGGCAACGAACTGCCCCCTTTCCACCTGCAGGTCCACATGGTCTAAAGCCGTCACCATCGTCTGCCCCGACCCATACTGCCTGGTCAGCCCCTCGGTTCTTAAAATATCCATAAACAGCACCTCTCATTTCTCTGGATTCCGGAAGAACGCCGTCTTTGCGTTCTTCTACATGAACTTCTTTTCATGTTACCGCCCTTATGTGCTAATTTGGTGACAATGGTAAAATTTAATATAGAATCCTGCGCCCCCTGTCTCTGTATTTTCTGCCGTGACCGTCCCGTTTTCTTTCTCAATGATGGATTTTGCCAGGGAAAGCCCGATTCCTGCACTGTCTTTGGAAGAGCCTGCGCCCCGGTAAAACCTCTCAAACAGGCGGGGAAGGTCTGCTTCGTCAAATCCCCCGCCGCTGTCCTGAATAACGATTTCCGTATAGATAGGATTGTCCCGGCAGACAATGCTGATATCTCCCCGCTCCGGCGTATGCTCCACGCAGTTTTTGATGATATTGCCGAACGCCTCGCTGCACCATCCGAAATCCCCGGAAAGCGAAATCCCGTCAGCGCCCTGTATCCCGAAGCATATCCCCTTCTCTTCCATCTGCCGGACAAAGGGCTGGACTGCATCCACCAGCATCTCCTCCAGGTCAAACTCTTTTTCTTCCAGCTTCAGCACGCCCGCGTCCAGCCTTGACAGGGTGAGCATGGAGCCGACCAGGCGCTGGAGGTGGCCGACCTGTCCTTCCATCCGTATGATGTCCTGTTTTGTCTCTTCATCCCACGCTTTCTTTTTCAGCAGCGAAAGGGTAAGCCCTATGGATGCCGCCGGGGTCTTTAACTGGTGGGACAGATCGGCCATGTTGTCCGCAAGGTTCTCCTTTGCCCTCTGCGCCTGCTCCCGTTCCTCCCGGAGAAGCACCACCGCTTTATAGATGCTGTCCTCCAGCGCGGAACCGGCATCATCTTTCATCAGGGTGTCGTACTGCCCTTCCATGATCCTGTCCAGATAGCCGGAAAGCGCCGCTGTCCGCTTCTCTGCCTCCTTCATCCTGTGCCTCCAGTAAAGCCTGAAAGAAAATATCATAATCAGCGTAATACAGAAAGGGATGGCATATGCCGCTGCCCCAAACCATGCCGGGACAAAAGAATATGCATCCCTCCCATAACCGTACTGCCCTAAGATTTCTTCCCCCGCAGCCTTCAGGCCATCGCCGGACTTGTATAGATGCATGATATCGCCAAGCTGTTCCGGTGCAGCAATCCCCACAGCCCCGGCCATATCCGCAATACCGCTTCTGATGAACGTTTCTGACAGATGTAGGGTAACACCGCCTGCCAGAACGCACAGGCAGATGGAAAGCGCAATCCCGCATATTAAAATCCTGTTTCCCTTCTTTTTATCCCTCATAGTCCACCGCCTTATACCCAAATCCCCGGACGGTCAGGAGGATCTTTGGCATCTGCGGATGCTCCTCCACCTTCTGCCGCAGGCGCTTTACCAGCGTGGTAAGCGTATTGTCATTGACATAATTGCCGTCCACATCCCACAGCTTTTCCAAAATCTGCTCACGGGTTATGGTCTGGTTCTTATGTTCCAGAAGCAGGAGGAGGAGCTGGTACTCATTCGGCGTCAGTTCTACCGGGCAGTCTTTTTTATAGACTTTGGATGTCTTTTTATTGATGCAGACATCCCCGCAGTAGAGGCTTCCGTCCTCCGGCCTGCGGTTCCTCACCCTGCGCAGCAGGGCCCGCATCCTTGACACAAGGACATCCATGCGGAAAGGCTTCGTCACATAGTCATCCGCCCCGATGGACAGCCCCTGCACCATGTCCCGCGCCCCGTCACGCACCGTCAGCAGAATGACGGGAATGGCTGTATTTTCACTTAAGCTGCGGCAGAAAGCAAATCCGTCGCCATCCGGCAGGTTTATATCCAGCAGGCATAAATCAATCCCGCTGTCCAGGTATTTCCGGGCCTGTGCGAGACTTAATGCGGCATATGGCGTGAAGCCCTCCGCCTGCAGGTTGCGGCAGAGGGTATCAGACAGTTCCGCGTTATCTTCAACCACCAGAATTTTATCCATACAAATTCCCCTTTCTTTGGGAGTATGGTTTTTATTATGCCACTGTCCGCCTTTATCTTCAACTTCTGTTTCAGGAATATTTTTTAAT
>CAJTSY010000262.1 GCA_910578995.1 uncultured Acetatifactor sp. | reverse complement strand
ACCAGGTTCCCCTCCGCGTCGTAGCAGCTCTTTTCACCTTCCCCGGCTTCCTCCGGCTTCACATGGGTATGCAGTTCCAGTTTTCCACAGACAGCCACCCGATTTGTCTGATAACATGCTTCCGTGTGGACATGGCCTTCCGCGCCTTCCTCAATACCGCAGGCGTAAGGGTTGTAGCACTTATCGGTGTGAATATGTCCCTCATTTACAGCTGCATTTCCTTCTCCCGCATGGATATCCCCTGTCGTTTCATCCAGTCCGCAGCCGCTGAAATCATAGCATGTGTCGTCATGGACATGGGCTTCCGTCTCCTCCTGTCCGCAGGTAATGGTTTCGATCTGTTCGTAGCATTCTGCGGTGTGTTCGTGTCCTTCTTCTATACTTTCACATTTCAGTTCGCCCTGGCTCATGGTGCGGCAGGCTTCCGCATGCTGGTGGCCCGGGGTTTCCTCTTTGCCGCAGATCAGGGTTTTACAGGCATCCGTGTGATGATGTGTCCGGGCAGCCGCTTCCGTTTCCGGCTCTGCTGTTTCCGCTGCTTCTTTCCCACAGATCAGCGCCCTGCATTCCTCGGTATGCACATGTCCCGGATTTTCCTCTTTACCGCAGATCAGGACTTCCTTCTCCTGGTAGCAGCTATCCTCATGCACATGGTTTTCCACCTCCGGGAGCCGGCAGGCCAGTTCGCCGTCCGCGCCGTAGCAGTCGTCATTGTGAACATGAACAACATAATCCGCCAGTCCGCAGACCAGTTTCTTTTCCCCTGTCTTCGGGTCTGCCTTGTAGCATTCTTCGGTGTGTTCATGCACCTCAAGTTTGCATTCCAGTACTTTTTGTTTGTGGCTCAGCGCCTGCCCGTTCATTTTCAGCGCGGCGACCGTTCCCGCGGTAACCACAACGGCAAGGCAGAGGAATACCGCCAGCCAGCGTTTGTATTTTTTCTGCTCACCCAACAGTTTTGCAGCCTGTTTTTTCAAAGATTCCATTTTGCCGTCTCCTTCCTTGTATCTGTCTATTAGTTAATCAGACCCATTGTTTCCATTGGCCAGACCCTCAGGACTATCCTCCCCACTACCACGCTGTCGCTGATGCATCCCACCGCAGTGTTGCGGCTGTCTATGCTTGTGGCTCTGTGGTCACCCATGACGAAGCATTTTCCGTCCGGTACCTGATAGGGCAGGTTTATGTTGCAGTCCCCAAAGGCTTTTTCCGAAATATAGGGTTCGCTCAGCTGCTCCCCGTTGACATATACATTTCCTTCTTCGTCTATGTCCACCCAGTCCCCGGCGGCGGCTATAACCCGCTTTACCAGGATGCTGTTGTTGTAATAAAAGGCTATTACGTCCCCTGTGGAAAAGTTTTTGGTGCTTACCGCCACCACTATGTCCCCGTCATACAGTGTCTCTGTCATCGATGTGCCGTTTATCTGTAAGACCGGAAGCAGCAGGACGGCTATCAGTACCGCTGCCGCAGCCACCACCAGAAGGGAGAATATCGTGCTCCGCAGCACACGTCCGTAATTCCGTTTATACTGTTCCTTCTTAAGCTCTGCCTCAAGCTGCTCCAGTGTCGGAGCCGGTATCGGAACATCTGTCTGTCTCTTTTTCATGCTGTTCCCCTGTTTCGTTGATTCCTGCCGGAAGTGTACCGACATCCCGGGAGTCTTTCCTCCGGCTGTCCCTTCCCGGAATCTGTTTTTCCGTCTGAGAATCAGAAGCAGGGCCGCTGTCCTGTGCCTTTCCGTGGATTTCTTCCAGGTACTGGTCCACTGCCTTCTGGGCCGCCGTAAAGATGCCTTCCAGTTTCAGTCCCACTTCCGCTATGGAAACCTGCCCTCCCATCTCAAAAATCCTGCCTGAGCGGTATTCCTCTATTACAGACCTGCATTCTTCTATCTGGGTGTCCTTCCGGTTCAGGCGATCTTTCAGTTTTTCGATCTGGGCATCTTTTTCCTTCAGCCTCTCTTTAAACCTGTCAGCCTGGGCGTCTTTTTCATCCAGACGGTCCTTCAGTCTCTGTATCTGGGCGTCTTTATCGTCCAGGCGTTCTATGAAGCGGTCATTTGCCTGCTGCAGCTGTCCCTGGCTTTCCGTCAGTTCCCTGATCCTGTCCTGAAGCTGTGCCGCTTCCCTTCCCTGTGCCAGCAATAACTGGAGGAGATCGTGCCGCCGAAGTTTATGCAATTCTTTTTCAGTCATTTAAATCGTTCGCCCCCAGATGTATTCCCATCCTTACCGCATAATACTTGTTATGCGGTATTT
>CAJTSY010000261.1 GCA_910578995.1 uncultured Acetatifactor sp. | reverse complement strand
CCGCATTTTTTGACTGGTTTGTCAAGTGTTTTTGAGAAAAAAGTGGGTGATTTTTTGAGACAGAGGTCTGAAAGCCCCATGAAATAAGGGCTGAAGATTCCGAGAAGTTATATTTTTCGAAAGGAGCTTCCTGTATAATACAAACATAGGGAATCCCAAGAAAGGTGGTTGATAAAAAGATACCTCAGAGTAAAATAAGATTACTGACTTAGCGGGTTAGTAAAAATCTTATTGAACAGAGAGGTATCCCAAGATGAATTATAACACACAGAACGCAAAGATTGCATCCATAACTGAAAAAACTTTGATTGTGGGAATCGATGTGGGAAGCGTGACCCATTATGCAAGGGCATTTGACTGGCGCAACTACGAGTACACAAAGAAACCGCTGGAGTTCAGCAATACCGAAGCCGGTTTCCGGACATTCAAGGCATGGATGGAGGATATAGCTGGAAAGTACGGTAAAACCGCTGTAATCCCCGGCATGGAGCCGACAGGCCATTACTGGTTTGCATTGGGGAAATTCCTGCAGGATAACGGTATGAAGCCGGTACATGTGAATCCCCACCATGTGAAGAAATCGAAAGAACTGGATGACAACAACCCCAACAAGAATGACCGCAAGGATCCAAAGACGATCGCCGCGCTTGTCAATGAGGGACGGTTCTCGTACCCTTACATACCAACCGGTATCTATGCGGAGATCAGGAGTCTGTCAAACCTGCGCTTCCAGACGCAGGAGGAGCTCACGAGGATCAAGAACCGCCTGGCCAGATGGTTCTCCATCTACTTTCCAGAGTATAAAGACGTTTATGGGGATTTGAAGGCGGTAAGCGGCAGGATGGTGCTGAAGGCGGCGCCGCTGCCGGAGGACATCATAAAGCTGGGAGCGGAAGGAATGAACCGGCTGTGGAGGAGCGCAAAGCTGAGAGGTGTCGGGATGAAGAGGGCAAAGACCCTGGTATCGGCGGCGGAGCATAGCGTTGGGAGTAAGGAAGCGCCGGAAGCAGCCCGGCTGGAGCTGAAAAATCTGCTGAATGACATGGATGTATACGCGTCAAGAATGGAGGAGCTGGTCCGGAGAATAGAAGAAAAGCTGAAAGAGATCCCGCATATTGATAACCTGTTGGCGATCAAGGGGATCGGGGTGGTGACGGTCAGCGGCTTTATAGCGGAAGTGGGTGACATTGGACGTTTTGACAGCCCCAAACAGCTGCAGAAGCTGGCAGGATATGCCATCGTGGCGAATGACTCCGGAAAACATAATGGGGAAAGCCGGATCAGCTACCGTGGGCGGAAACGCCTGAGATATGTACTGTATGAGGCAGCAATATCGCTGGTGGGGAAGAATGCAGAGTTCCGGGAGATACATGAGTATTACCGGACGAGGAAAGAGAACCCGCTCAAAAAGATGCAGTCGGTGGTGGCGGTAGCCTGTAAGGTGCTGAGGATATTTTATGCGATCCTTACCAAAGGTGTCCGGTATGCCCCAGAGAAGCTGCTGGGTGACATCAGGAGGCCGCAGGAACAGACTGCGTAAGAACAGAAATAAAAACATGCAATATCTGTCACGGTTGGATTGAGCCTCCGGCAGATGATGCCGGGAGCTGAATCCAGCCATGGCAGAAAAGGCTGGGAGTCATGGGGAGCAGCCTGGGAAACGTCCACCGTAAGGTGCCAGCCTGGGAACCATGCAGGTCAGTAAGACTTATAACAAAGAATGAGCCAGTAGTCGGCAGGAATATTTTCCATAGGGCAAGACCCTGCAAAGGAGCTAAGCTGACACCCTGGTTATGGACAGGCGGAACGAAGGAAGTTAGGACCCGTAGGACGGTGATCCTGGTAGACACGGGAGGTTCGCCGCCGTAGAAGGAAGGGTATACACAAGGCCATGTAGAGCGAAAACAAAGACGTTCTACTTCGTGTACCCTTCACCCTCTATTTTCGTACCAGATACAGAGAAATGTCCATCTCCTTGGCTCATTCACCTGAGATATAAACTTTAAAATTCCTTGATTTTATAAGGAAAATCACTTGACAATATAGGGAGGATTATGTCATTATCTGCGGCGATTTTGGCGGAGTCTGGAGCAAGGGGAAAGAGAGCAGGGAAGAGAAGCATCTGATGGACTGGCTAGAGGGCAAGTCCTTTACCACATTGTTTGTGGACGGCAATCATGAGAATTTTGACAGGCTCTATGGTTATCCGGTGGAGGAATGGCATGGCGGAAGGGTTCATAAGATCAGGCCCTCTGTCATTCACATGATGCGCGGCCAGGTGTTTGAAA
>CAJTSY010000260.1 GCA_910578995.1 uncultured Acetatifactor sp. | reverse complement strand
GAAAATTCCGAAAACGGAGAAATTTACCTTGATGATGACGATATGCAGAAAGTGCTTGAAGCAGCAAGGGAACAGGAAGAAAAAGAGGCTGTCAAAAAGCAGGGCAATCATGCAAATCCGGTTGGAGCAAATCTTGATTTGCAGATATAAGCGAAAGATGGCTGCAATTCAGCCACATAAATATAAAATAATCATGATTAGTGGTGGGTTGATAAGGATTGACTAACAGTGCATTGGTAATAAGGGCATCCATACATTAGCATATATAGGGAGGAATGAATATGCCGAATATTACAAATTATAGTCCTCTTATTCAAAGTATGTTCGGAAGAAAAGGAGCTTCATGGAGAGCGGGAGCAACTTTGCCGGGCGTGTTTCAGTTTTCACAGTTAAACAGCAGTTCCATACAGTCACAGTTGAAAGCGGCTGGGATTGATACGAGCAGTAAGCGGTATAAAGCGGTTATTGAGCAGATGAAAAAGACCGGCTGCACGGGCAATATGTTTACAAATGTGCAGGCAATTAAAAATCTAATGAAACATTACAATTCAAGGGGAGAATTTGTCGATCCAAATACCGGATTGACTGGTCTTGATGTAACGGATGAAACAGGCGACAGCTATAAAAAGATTATTGATATTCCCGAAAGCAGCAAGGATAAAATGTTTGAAGCTGTAAGAGATAGTTTTTTGCACCGTAATGGAATGGGGGATGGAAAAGGAGATACAGAAATTTTCACGGATATGTATAGGCAGATGAAGTCGGACGACAGACTGTCCGCAGGTTATACATTGAGGCAGTACCGTTCGGCATATGTGGGAGTATCCCAAAGTTTGTGTAAACCTCCAAACTGATGTAAGATAAGATTACTCAGTTTGGAGGTTTTATTATGGCAAGAAAAAACGAAAGCCCACAAAAAGCAGCAATGAGGGAAATGATGCGCAGCTATCTCAAAGAGAATGACATCAGCATTAAAAACGGAACGGATGTGAATGCCGTCATGCGGGACATGATGTCCGTGATTCTGGAAGATGTGCTGGATGAAGAGCTGAACGAGGAACTCGGCTACTCAAAGTACGATTACCGGAACAAGGACACAGATAACAACCGCAACGGACATTCCAAAAAGACCATGCACACCAGCTATGGAGACATGGATGTTGCAATCCCGCGCGACCGGAACGGTGAGTATGAGCCCCAGCTCATTAAAAAATACCAGAATACCGTGACGCAGGACATGGAGGAAAAAATACTTTCCATGTATGCAAAAGGCATGACAACCGGCGACATAGAATCCCACATGAAGGAACTCTACGACATGGACATATCCGACAGCACAGTCAGCCGGATTACGGACAAAATACTTCCCATTGTCAGAGAATGGCAGGAACGCCCGCTGGAGGAAGTCTATGCGGTCGTATTTATGGATGCCATTCATTACCATGTCCGCAGCGAGGGACGCATTGTCAAACGTGCCGTCTATATAGCCCTTGGCATTGACATGAACGGGAAAAAGGACGTTCTGGGAATGTATGTTGGCGAAAATGAAAGCGCCAAATTCTGGCTTTCCATCCTGAATGGCCTGAAAAACCGTGGTGTGGAGGACATCCTGATCGCCTGCGTGGACGGGCTTAGCGGCTTTCCTCAGGCCATAGAGGCTGTATACCCGCAGACGGAGATCCAGCAGTGCGTCATCCACCAGATCCGGAACTCCACGAAATTTGTATCCTACAAGGACATCAAAAAGCTGATGTCGGACTTAAAGCGCGTATACGCTGCCCCGACAGAGGAGACCGCCCGGAATGAACTGGAGCTGTTCCGGGACAAATGGGACGCCAAATACCCGAAAATCTACAAATCCTGGCATGACAACTGGGCAACCCTGTCCACTTATTTTAAGTATCCGGAAGCGGTCCGGCGGCTGATTTACACGACAAATGCGATCGAAGGGTTCAACCGCCAGCTGCGGAAAGTAACCAAATCCAAAACCGTGTTCCCCACCGACGACAGCCTGTTAAAAATGCTGTATCTGGCAATGATGGACATCACAAAGAAATGGACGGGCCACCGCCAGGACTGGGGCCAGATTCATTCCCAGCTGGAGATTTATTTTGAGGAGCGCTTATCTGGCAGGAATCTGTAAAGGAGATTTTTAAGGAGCTGGATTGACAGGGATGAAATTCCCTGTATAATACAGACAAGGGCAGAACCAGAAGACCGGCTCTGCCCGCTTGCAACTATTCATAAATCTTATGTCAGTTTTTGAGTTTACACAAAACTTGAAACGGTCTCT
>CAJTSY010000259.1 GCA_910578995.1 uncultured Acetatifactor sp. | reverse complement strand
ATGGGTTTGGAAGTACAGGAAAATAAAAAAGTGACATTCCGGGAGTGATTCTTGGCTTATCGCCGGTAGTGGGATTGGGCATATCGGGGGGATTGCAGGATAAAATAAAAGAAAGGCAGCAAAAAGCGGCCAGCACCGTGGCCGCTTATTTTCTGCTATTGAGTTCTTTCATAATCCCTAGGATATAAGAAAGTGACCTGGAATCCAGTTTTTTTGCCTCTGCAATAAATTCCTGCAAGGCTTGCGGGGCCGGGTTCCCCTCGTCAAAAAATTCCTGGGGCGTCACGCCCAGATATTCACAGATGTAAAGGAAGGACTGCATGGAGGGAAGGGACTTTTTGTTTTCAATGTTGTTAATGTAGTTATTTGCCTGTCCCAATGACAATGACATATCGCGTGCAGACACGCCTTTTTGAGTCCGCAGCTTTGCCAGCCGTTCCGGGACGAAATTTTCATACATTGCCTTTACCTCCTATTCCGTAATAGATTGTACCTTACACCCTGTCCTTATTCGCAAAATAAAAAAGGGTATTTGCGTTGAAACGCTAAAATAAATCTATTATAATTTGAGAAATAAAGAATAATAACTATCGGATGGAGGAAAAGAAGATGGAAGGAAAGACATGCTGTGTCACCGGGCACAGGGATTTACCCCAGAAAGAGATAGGCCATGTAAAGGCGGCCCTGCGGCGTGAAATTGATTCTGCCGTTGCGGACGGGTTTACCCGCTTTATGAGCGGCTTTGCGGACGGCGTGGACCAGTATTTTGCAGAGATCGTACTGGAAAAGAAAAAGACGAATCCGGCGCTGGAGCTGATCGCGGTTGTTCCCTACCAAAAGCGCCTGGACAGCCTGATGGAAAAGAGCCGGACTTATGAAATGCTGGAGGCCTGTGCGGATGTTGTTGTCATGCAGGAAAAATACCACCCCAGCGTCTATTCCCACCGGAATCGCTACATGGCTGAACACTCAGACAGGGTGATCGCCGTGTATGACGGGAGGGAAAAAGGCGGCACGGTCAGGACAATCCGGTTTGCGCACCAGATGAAGAAAGAGCTGCGGGAAATCCCGGTTGGGGAGATTATCCTGCCAGGGCAACCCGGAGCGAGAAGAAAATGAAATAACAAAAAACTGATACTTGATGATACGCTCACTTTCCGGTGGGCGTTTTTCTTTACCCAATTTTAGGAGGATTTTTTATGTGGAGCATGATTACACACTTTCTTACATTCACTGGAGGAATGTCTGCCGGCGTCGTGCTGATGTGTCTTTTACAAGCCGGAAAGCAGGAAGATGAATGGTCAGAAAACAGGAAACGGGAGGAAAATGAATGAACCAGGAATTTGCAGAATATATCAAAAACCATATACGGGAATATCTGCCGGCGGACTACCAGGATGCAGATATTTCCTTAAAAGAAGTCACAAAAGGGAATGACCGGACCCTTACCGGGCTCATCATCCGAAGGGACGATGAAACGGTTACGCCAACCATTTATCTGGAGCACTATGGGGAACAGTTTGGAAAAGGCCGTCCGATGGAGGACATAATGAAGGAAATCGCACAGATAAAAATGGAGAGCAGTTTGGAGCTTCCTATTGACGTGAAGGGATTGGAGGATTATGAAACAGCCAGGCCGCTGCTTGCTATCCGTCTGTGTGACCCGGAAAAGAATCAGGAATATCTGAAAGACAAACCCTGTACCGCATGTGGGGAACTGGCGGCAGCTTACCGGATTCAGGTCATGGAGGGCAGCGAAGGGACAGCTTCGGCTATAATTACAAATGACATGCTGGGACTTTGGGGGATTACGCCGGAGCAGCTTCACCATGACGCAGTTACAGCAGAAAATGCCAGGAGCCCTGTCTGCTTATATACGATGCATGATGTGATGTCAGAGATTATGTTTTCTGCTAAACCTACGAATCTGTTTAACCAACCGGAACCGATAGAAACTGGCGCTGTGCCTATGTATGTCCTGACGAACCAGAGCAGATTGGATGGCGCCGGGGTCCTGGCGCGGGATGGCGTACTGGATAAAATCGGGGAGCTGGTCGGTTCCGATTTTTACGTCCTTCCATCATCCATCCATGAAGTCCTGATTGTGCCGGATAACGGGAATATGCAGGCAAAGGAACTGGAGGATATGGTAAAAGAAGTGAATGCTTCCCAAGTGGCGCCGGAGGATTTGCTCTCCGATAAGGTGCAGTATTATGACCGGACAGCGAAAACCCTGGGGCGAAAACAGGAAAAAGGGCTTTTGGAGCGGCTTTCCGCAAATAAAGCAAAGATCCGGGAAAAGGAGGCAAAGGAACCCAGAGAAAGTCAGAAAACCCGGCAGGAACCGGGCTTATAAAGGG
>CAJTSY010000258.1 GCA_910578995.1 uncultured Acetatifactor sp. | reverse complement strand
GCCTTGAAGAGAAAGAAACGTCTCAGAATATCCCCGGAAAATGCAGCGGACTGGCATACGGCAGCTGCAGCGTTTATCGGTTTACCGTTTGTGAAAATGCGTTAAATGCAGAAATCCTGGAAAAGGGCGGAACCTGGAAAAAGGATGATGAGTTAAGCGGCTTTCAGTGGGATGGAAAATCCTTCGCAAAAGGAGAATATGACAGGATTGTGGCGGAGGAATACGGAGGGAATATCTACTTTATCAGATGGGGAGAGGCTTTCTGCCAGAAAAACAGCGGATATCCGTCCCCGGGAAGCCTGTGGCCCCGTCTGGCGGGAGCCTGCTTCGCGGCGGAAGATGAGGAAGGGATTTTGGGCAGGATTTGCCTGGAAGGCATCAACGAGGAGAATGTGCTGCTGTTTACCACGGACCACGAGGAATACCCTGTTGTTCCCCTTGTATGTGATCCCGGAAAGGAAAACGAGACCTGTCTGATTTCAGAGACGGACAGAGACGGCATTGTTTTCCGTCTGGAGCAGGAGGGGGAGCAGGTCTGGCTGTGCACCGGGACGGACAGGTACAGGCGGGTATGGGATGCATAAGCGGCCTGTGTACCGTTGCATTCATTGAGGTTTATTCCTTCACGGGTCTGATACCCCGCTGCTTGCAGCGTTCTGAAGAAGGAAACCAGGGCCGGATAAGCTTGCTGCGGGTGGTTCATTCCGGGTAATGTGTGCCTGATATCCGATTCGGGACAGGGCGGAGGGGATGGTGGGACATTCCGAACGGCGGCGCTGTGTGCCGATGGGACACGTTCAGTGCGGACCGCACCGAAGGGCAGGGCGAGGAGGTATTGACAGCAGGGTGTTGGCCTAAACAAGTAGCATCAATGGAGGAAAATCATGGCAGTGATAGGAATAGATCTGGGAACCACCAACAGCCTGGGGGCATACTGGAAAGACGGAACCGTACAGCTGATTCCCATGGAGAGGGAGAGCTTTCTGCTGCCCAGTGTGGTTGGATATGTGGAAGGGGAGGGCTTTCTGGCAGGGGCGGCGGCAAAGGAGCGGCTGATTCCCTACGCCCGGGACACCGCGGCCTCCTTCAAACGCTTCATGGGAACGGCGAAGGAATACTGTCTGGGCGGCAGGGCCTATACGCCCATGGAGCTTTCAGCCATGGTCCTGGAGCAGATAAAACGGAACGCGGAATTTTACCTGAAGGAAGAGATAGAGGAGGCCGTCATAACGGTTCCCGCCTATTTTAATGACAGGCAGCGCAGTGATACCAGAAAGGCGGCCCAGATTGCCGGGCTTAAGGTGGAGCGCCTTATCAACGAGCCCTCTGCGGCGGCCCTGGCCTACAGGCAGGAATACGGCGAGGAGGACAGAACCCTCCTGGTCTTTGACTTCGGGGGCGGTACTTTGGATTTGTCCTATGTGGAATGCTTTGACAATGTGATTGAAATCATTGCCGTGGCAGGGGACAACCATCTGGGCGGAGATGATATCGACGAGGCGGTTTCGGCCTATTTCTGCAGGGAAAACGGGCTTTGTCCGGAGGAGCTGACCAAGGAGGAACAGGCGAAACTGAGGAAGTTTGCGGAGGATGCCAAGTGCGCCCTGGCACAGCAGGACGGGGTGACAATGGAGCTTGACATCCGGGGCAAAACCTGTCGGGCGTTCCTGAATTCGGAACGCCTGTTTGAGATCTGCATGCCCCTGTTCGGAAAAATAAAACAGCTCTTTCTGCACATCCTGGAGGATGCCGATTCCAGGGTTTCCGGGATAGATGACCTCATCATGGTGGGCGGCTCCTCGAAACTGGCTGTGGTGAAACGTTTTCTCAGGGAGCTTCTGGGCAAGGAGCCCATTGTCCTGGGAGAGACGGATATGGTGGTTGCCCGGGGAGCAGGAATCTATGCAGGCATCCGCCAGCGAAAGGAAGACATTCGGGACATGCTGCTGACGGATGTGTGTCCTTTCACTCTGGGCATCGGCGTCAACAATAAGGCCAACCGGGACAAAAACATTTTAAATCCCATGATCGAACGCAATTCCACCCTTCCCGCCTCCCGCAGGGACAGATTTGTCACGGTGTCCGATTATCAGAAGGAAATCAGAATCCGGATCTACCAGGGGGAGGAGTACTATGTGGACGATGACGTGCTCCTGGGAGAGCTTACCATAGAGGTGGCGTTAAGGCCCGCAGGGCAGGCCTGGGTGGACGTGCAGTTTACCTATGATATCAACGGAATCCTCCATGTGACGGTGGAGAACGAGATGGGGCAGAGCAGGCATATTTTACTGGCAAATCAGGCGTTAAGCGAGGAGGAACTGGAACGATACACCCGGGAAATGGAGAGAATCTTGCTGCCGCCCATACAGC
>CAJTSY010000257.1 GCA_910578995.1 uncultured Acetatifactor sp. | reverse complement strand
CAGGCGCAAGATATGGCATATCATTTTTCTTAAACCATAAGCCCATATCTTTTGAGGGAGCGGGTTCCTGTGATGTCACATTAAGCAAAGGAAATGTGTGGGTCATTGAGGCAACCATAGATACCGCTAATCTGGATGGTTTCAATACTTTTTATGCGACAGCCGTCGCAGCGGACGAAAATTCAGTTACAAGTAAGACAGGGTCTATTTTATTATACAAGGAGGATCAAAAATGAAAACAAAATGGATGTGTATGATACTTATGCTTGCTTTGGCGCTTCATCTGTCGGCCTGCGGGGACAGACAGGAGAATGGGAACAGCTCTGAAAATGGAGCCATAAACATGGAACCGCAATCCCTGGAAGATGATTCATCGGAAAATACCGGAAATGAAAGCAGCGAAATGAACGTGATTGATCAGCAGGATAACGGCACGGATAAAAATATTGTGGCGGTCAGTGGGGTCAAGGATTCCGCTTTTTCAGGAAAGGTCAGCGGCTGCTATTATGCCGATGGAAACCGGATTATCGTTGCGGCGGATCAGCTTTATCTTTACGATGCGGGGAAAGGCGAAACAATCGCAAGTGCGGATATTTCCATGGGAGACTTATGTGTACAGACCTTTACAGACGGCTACTTTGTTGTGGGCCAGGGAAAGGCTGAGGGAGGCAGCAACGGTTCATTTGCTGCATCAGAAAGCGACGGCATCAATGGATACATACTGAATAAGGACTTTGCTGTTCAGGATACCATTTCCTTTAGCGGATTATTAAGTGACGATTTTATCCTGCAGATCACAGGGATAGCTATTTCACAGGACGGAAAACAGGTTGCTTTCGGCGGACTTCAGGGACTTTACCTTTATGATGTTTCTTCCCGGAAGGTTCGTACCATTCTGAACTATTCCGAAGAAGGCACGGCAGGTAATATGCAGATTGTAACCATGGACAGCCTTACCTTTACGGGGAACAACACTTTAGTCTATGTAGGCATGGCTACAGATACCTCCATTGGCGGGGATGGGGTCAGTGTTTATGGTACAGTATCCACAGACAGCGCAAATTTCACGATTACCCAAATGGGGGATTACAAGGTAGATACGGAAGAAGTGCAAAAGGGCGGAAACCTGCTTATTATGCCCCAGAGCTTTGACAAAAATAATGGAACCCTGCTGATGCTTGATACCATATCCAATACAGAAAAAACGATGTCGTTCTCAAGCCGCAGTGAGGGAAAAGACGGTGTTTACTGCTCCGGGCAGGGAAAATATGTGGCTACTGCTATTTTGGAGGAAAGCAGTGTTACAATCAACATTTATGATACAGCATCGGGAAAAAGTATCCATACGGAAACCGTTCAGGACAGCAACAGTACCTATTTCCTGCGTGTTCCACAGATTTTGATTTTGGATGAATCCGGCACCTGTATCGTTGTGCTTGGACGGGGGATTGACGAGGTAAGCACCCTGATAACAACCTTTGGCTTTGTGGGGTAATTCTTGATGAAAATATCATTACGAAATGTTTCAAAACAGTATAAGGGCATGTCTGCCAAAGGCATATATGCCCTGAAGGATTTTACCACGGAACTTACGGAGGGTGTCTATGGGCTTTTGGGCGCTAACGGTGCGGGAAAGACGACACTGATCAATATCTTTGTGGGTATTTTAGGAAGCAATGGCGGAACGGTTTTGATTGACGGACAGGATGCAGGAACATTGGGTAAGGACTTCCTGTCAAAAATCGGATATATGCCGCAATATCCTGTCTTCTACCGGGATTTTACAGTGATGGATTTTCTGCTGTATATGTGTGCGCTGAAAGGGATCCCTGACGAACAGGGAAAAAAACGGGCTTTGGAGCTTCTGGACATTGTCAATCTTTCAGATGCTAAAGATAAAAAGATTGGCGCTCTTTCCGGCGGCATGCGGCAGAGGGTCGGCATTGTCCAGGCGATGCTGGGCGATCCTGAAATTCTTATTTTGGATGAGCCGACAGCAGGGCTTGATCCCAGTGAACGTATCCGTTTCCGCAACCTGATCTCAAAATTCGCACAGGGGCGGACCATTTTGCTGGCCACCCATATCGTTTCCGATGTGGAGTGTATCGCAAAGGAGATTATGATCTTAAAGGAAGGCTCCTTAATAACCCAGGGAACTACCGACACATTAGAACAGAATATCTATGGGAAAGTGTGGGAGGTGACAGTAAACGGGGAAGACGCTGCCAGACTTGGCAGCCAATATTATGTCAGCAATATGAAACAGCAGGGGGAACGCTTTTTAGTAAGAATCGTAAGCGATATGCTGCCTGATTCAGACGCAGTAAAGGTTTCCCCTAACCTGGAAGATGTATTTCTGTATTACTTCCGTGGGCAATGAGTTAAGGGAGAGATAACATGACACGCTTAATCAAATATGAA
>CAJTSY010000256.1 GCA_910578995.1 uncultured Acetatifactor sp. | reverse complement strand
CCTGGCCGGAATCTTCCAGGAGATCGGAATCCTTTCCAGCAGCCAGATCGTGGAGACCGGCCGGGCGGATCTGGTGGCCGGCTATATCGGCCAGACCGCCATCAATGTGAAATCCGTGTTCGAGAGGGCCAGGGGGAAACTCCTGTTCATCGACGAGGCCTATTCCCTTGCATCGGACTCCCCCAGGGACTTCGGCTATGAGGCCATCAACACCATCGTACAGGAGATGGAGAACAACCGCGGCGACACGGTCGTGGTTTTCGCCGGTTACCCGGATAAGATGGA
This sequence comes from uncultured Acetatifactor sp., assembly GCA_910578995.1. Taxonomy (GTDB): domain Bacteria; phylum Bacillota; class Clostridia; order Lachnospirales; family Lachnospiraceae; genus Acetatifactor. The sequence continues at coordinate 2,144 of CAJTSY010000256.1, read as the reverse complement.
AAGCTTCTTTTCCATGAATCCGGGCCTGCGCTCCCGGGTCCCCTTCCGCATCAGCTTTCCCGACTACTCCGCCGACGAGATGGCCCAGATCGTCAGCCTGGAGGCGCAGAAGCGGGGCTTTTCCATCTGCCCCCGGGCTCTGGAAAAGGCGGTCTCCCTCTGTGAGGAGGCAAAGCAGCGTTCCGACAGGGGGAACGGGCGGTTTTGCAGGAATCTGGTGGAAAACGCCATTCTCAGCTATGCCTTAAGGGTTTACGGGGAACGGACGGAAGGCGGAAAGGGGACGGGAGGCACGGAAGAGGCGAAAAGCACGAATAGCGCGGGAAAGGACTTCACGCTTTCGGAGGAGGATTTTTCCCTGCCGGATAATATGCAGAACGTACCGGAGGCACAGGAGGCCAAAAAATCCGCGCCCATAGGCTTCCGTTATTAGCTGCGGGCATTCACTGCGGGTATTGGCCCCGGCCGGTACCCGCGTCCGTAAAATTTACAGACGCCAATGCCGTTATCTGATATAATGAATCCAAAGCAGCGGATTCTGTGGATTTTATACTTGCGACTGAAAACCTTTGCCAATTGAAAATGTATAACGAGTGGGCGCTTCGGCAGCGCGGAATAGAAAGCGGCAAATGTATGCGTTCACAAGTATAAGGAAGGAAAGGCGGGAAAAGAATGATAACATTCACGAGATCGTCTCCGGGCTGCTGAAGCGCCTTGACCGGTCGCTTTCGGAGCATGCCGTCGGGCATGACACTGGGCATGACGCTGGACATGGTACCGAGCATGGCCCCCAAAACTTCCGCCCCGCTGGAGAACTATATGGCTCCGGTCTGCCAAAACAGCCGGCCGGGGAGCTGGGATTACCCCTGGCTTTTGGCAAAGCACCCCTTAAAGCCGTCTGACCAGGACCGCATCAAGGAGCGGCTGGCAGCGGCCATGAAGGAGCATCCGGCCTGGGCCAGAGAGCTGCTGATAAAAGAGGTCCCGGAGAAGGGCCGGAAGGAGCGCCGGGACTTCTGGGAGGAGCTTTGGCTGAGGGATGCCGCTTACCTGGCCGGGCTGATCACCGACACGGAATATTACTTCTGGCTGGTGGAATATCTGGCGGTGCGGGATATCTATTATAAGGACAACAGCATAGCGGATGCCCATCTATGGCTGAGAGGACTGCTGCTGCGGACAGGCGTTGCGGGCATCCGGAATACGGGAAACGGGAACGCTGCAGAAAACGCGGAGAACCCTGAGAACCGGCAAAGGGCAAGGACAGCGAAGACCTGAACGTCAAGGCGAATGTGGAAAAGAAGCTAGCGGAGGCGGCAAGGCTGATCCGGCAGGAGCGGGATACCGGAGGAACCCAAATCGCCGCCCGGCTGCACGATCTGAAATGTTCGAAGAACAGGAACGGCGTGGTAATCAAAAAGGACTATCTGCCCTGGCTGACTGCCCGTCTGGAGCGGATGGCGCTCCACATCAAAATCAAGACCTGGCTGCAGGACAGCGGATATCCCCTGGGGGGACGGGGCAAGGCAGACAAATCGCCCAGGGAACCCCGGAAGCAGGACTTTTCCCTGCGGCTCTTCGAGGCATACTGTGACAGCGAGGAGGGCTATGACTTCTACAAAAAAGACTTAAGCGGCCAGGAGAACTGCGGGGACTGGCATATGGACGGCCAGGGGTTAAAAGGACTACGAGGCTGTCGTGGAAATATAACTATCTCCCGACAGCCCCTGGGCCAAAAGCAAAGCCGGGAATCACAGGTTTCTATCCAGATAGCCGAATATGAGCTTCACCATATTGACTGCCAGCGCCCTCTCCTCTTTCGTCCTGCCATTCAACAACTGCCTTAATATCAGATATTCCGTATCGTCCTTCGCGGTGATGGAATCCGAAAGCAGGTAATCCACCGTGACGCCCAGCCGGTTTGCCACCGCCACCAGGTTATCCAGGGTCAGGCTGCGCTCGCCGCGCTCGACCTGTCCGATATATGCCATGGAAAGGTTCACGTCCTCCGCCAGCTTCTCCTGTGTCAGATTCAGCTTCAGCCGCTCCTCCCGGATGCGCCCGCCCAATGTCTTCTGTTCCATAGAATCCCTCCAGTGCTTATAGTATACCCAGATAATACTAACAGCCAGGAATTAGTGGAA
>CAJTSY010000255.1 GCA_910578995.1 uncultured Acetatifactor sp. | reverse complement strand
GAATCATCATTGCCGTAATAAGTAATGCCGTTATTCTGCTGACACGCATTTTTCAAGCCCTCCGCCATAAATTGAGGGAACCGGCCATCTGTTGATAATACGAACCGGCCCTCAAAAAAGTTTCATACCTCTTATCTGCTGCGGCGATCCCTCTGCCATTCAGGGCCGCCTATGCCCCCTTGCGGTAAGTCCGGGCATGATCTTCCTTACTTCAAAATGCCCGTCATGGTTAAAGCACTCATTTCATAACCTGCAATCGCAGAACGCAAACTCCCCGGTGTTCCCGCATATGTAACTCCGCCTGTTTGTATTACACGACTGGCAAGCATTTCTTCCATAGTCTGTTTCCTATATGCTATCTCCATTTCCTGCCTTCGTTTCTCCGCCGCTTCCTGACTGCGTTTCAAATTTTCCTGATGCCTTGCCGCTTTCTTTTCCTGTTTTGCCTTTTGTTCTGCTTCCACCTTTGCTTTCTTTTCGGGCGATTCCTCACCACTAAGATAATAGGTCACGGTTCCGTCCTCATGCACTACTACCCCACAGGAAGTGATCTTATGTCCAACTGCTGCCATAAAAGCCTCTGTCTGCGGCAAAGAATCAAAATGTTCCTGTATCTTTTTCTCATAATAGGCTGCTTTCTCTGGATCATTAGCCATCTGTTCCAAAATATTTGATGCAATTACAACATTGCCTGTTCCTGCTGTTCCCGCACCAATATTGTCCATGCTTCTTTGGTCTTTTCCTACATTCTGGATAGACACCCCTGCCCCGTATTTCTGTCTTAAATATTCTGTATAGGAATCTATCTTTGATGTTTCCGCCGCCTCGCCCGTTTTCTGCAACTGCTCCGTAAAACTTGCCTTGTTTGCTGATGTTTTCTGTGCCTTGTTCGCATACTGGTATGCGCCCGCCAAAGCTCCGTTTACTCCTAAAATGCTCATAATAATTTTCTCCTTCCTGATGATCAACTTTTTACCATGACCGACAGCGTGAATTTACTGCCTTTTACAATGCAGTCTAAATCGCCGCCATATTTTACTGCACATTTCCTGATATTCTTAAGTCCTATCCCATGCACCTCCTTATCCTTTTTCGTTGATATGGGAAGGCCGCTGTCCTTATGGAACAGCGCCACGCCATCAAAACTGTTTTCAATCTCTATAAAGTACATATTCTTTGCCTTGAAAGACCGGATCGTGATATAGGCTTTTGCATCCGGCTGTTTTTCCCGCATCCGTATGCAGGCTTCAATTGCATTGTCCAGCCCGTTGTTTAAGATGACTCCCATGTCATAAGCCTTTATCGTAACGGCATCGGTCAGCATGAACCTGCTGGCATCCAGCCTGATCCCCTTTACCTTCTTTGCCGCATAGCGGAACTTGCTGCCCACCACCGCGTCACTGACTGCATTTCCCGTATGCACCCTGCTGTCGATCTGCTCCACTGACTGGCGCATCCCCTCAAAATACTGCCGGATTTCCTCATCCTCCCCGCTGTACCTTTTCTGTATCAGATTCTGCAGGACTGCCATGTGGTTCTTCATATCATGCTTGACCGAGCGGATTCCGTCATACAGATGTTCCATCTCCACCATAGAACTCTGCATCTGCGTGATCTGGTTCTCCAGCACGATCTTTTCCGCCCGCTCCTCCTGCAAAATCGCCATATCCTGATAGATACGGAAACTGAACACGACAGCCCCAAGCAGCACAAGCGCCGTCATTGGGATGATGAGATACAGCGCCGGATATTTTTCATACAGCAGTACCGGGGTGCCGTCCGTAACGGTGATCAGCAGCAGGCGCACAAGAACCGAAACCAGTGTGCCTGCCACGGAGGGCAGCAGATAGAATGCCACTTCCTTGCCCATCCGCCCTCTCTGCTTACTGCAATAGCTCCCCGCTATCTTTCTTGTGGAAACAAAAAGCAGGGCGCACCTTGCGGCTCCCACAAGGGCAACCACAAAGCAGGACAGGATGCCCGCCGCCACGGGCAGATATTCCGCCGATGCCATACCGATTCCTGCTTTATGCGCCAGTGCCTCTATCATCTCATTTCCAATATAGATCAGGCTGTAACCCGTCCAGAATGACAGTTCCCGCAGGGAGATGAACTGGACAGCCAGAAATATCTTTAACAGGACATTTCCCTGATACCAGCATACGCAGAAAACAAATAAAGTGCAGAATGTAAAAAGCAGTTCCATGATTAACGATACGCTGTCCGTATCTGAAAACAGCCCCTCACTGAATGCCCTTATCACAATCCATGCAATACCCGCCGCCCATCCCGCATTCCTTATCCTGTACAGCTTTGGCACGGCAAACCTGCCAAAAAAAGACTGTATGCAGTACCCTTCAAACAGGCACAATAAAACACTGATCAATCCCATAACCCATTCAGCCATCAGCACCCACCCCGTTTCTCAGATACCGCATATAGGCTTTCACAA
>CAJTSY010000254.1 GCA_910578995.1 uncultured Acetatifactor sp. | reverse complement strand
ATTATATACGCTGCATGCCCGTAGTGCAAGAAGTTTGGATATTTTTAGGGATTTTTGGAAAAAGAGGTTGACTACACAAAATATGTCAGGTAAATTAAAATTATTGCCAAAGTTCCGGCTATAGTTGATGTAATCCGGAACTATTGCTTGTTGTAAAGAGAGATTTTGTTATTTACAATAGTGATTGTCAGGGAGATTTATCATTACTAAGGCATCCTGATACCTCAAATTGATAAATGGAAAGACAGGAGCCGGGATAGGAGTAAAAACAAAAGATAAGGGAGTAAGGAATGGTGGGCAATAAGGACGACAATTTTGAGAAAGTGTATAAGACTTATTATCGGGATATCTTCAGATATGTGTATCGTATAGTCCAGGACAAGCAGACGGCGGAAGACATTACCCAGGATGTGTTTTGCGCGGCGCTGCATCTTGGAAATGAATTTCTGAACCATCCAAATCGAGAAGGATGGCTTATGGTTGCTGCGAAAAATAAACTGAGTGAAATGCGCCGCAGGAAGAAATACCGTATGGCACAGTCCCTGGACGAGAAGCTGGAATTGGAGGCTTGGGAATCCGGCTTCAGGGAGATTGATCTGGAACAGTCGGCCCTGTGCGTTCTGCGCAAAGAGGAGTGGGAGATGGTAAAGGGTTACTATATGGGCGAAACGGCCATCAAAGAACTGGCGGAGAAATACGGAGTAACCGAGAATAATATGAGGGTGCGCTTGTACAGGCTGAAAGTGAAGGTGCGGAAAGCGATAGAGTGAGCGGGTTCCGGGACAGTATTCGGAAAGGGTTATGTCGCTTAGACAGAAATCCCTGGCAGAGTTCAAAGCGACAGCCTGTTGAGAATTTAGATTATAAAAAATAGAATATCCCTTGTTCAGCAAATCTAAATTTTTAACAAATGAACCGAAAAGAATGGTAAACTGTAAAGTAAGGAGATGGAGACGACATTTCAATAAACTAAAGAACGGGAGCGGAATCAAAAGACAAGGGAGTAAAGAATGATGGGCTATATGGATGATAAATTTGAGGAGGTCTACAGAACTCATTTTCGTGATATCTACAGATATGCGTATCGCGTGGTAGAGAACAAAGTGGTAGCGGAAGACATTGCGCAGGATGTATTTTGCGCGGCGCTGCATCTTGGAAACGAATTTTTGAATCATCCAAACAGGGAAGGATGGCTTATGGTCGCTGCGAAGAACAAACTGAGTGAAATGCGCCGCAAAATGGGATGCTACATACTGCTGCCCTTGGATGAGGAGCTGGAACTGGAAACGGGGGAATCCGATTTTCGGGCAGTTGACCTGGAACTGACGGCGCTTTCAGTGCTGGGCAGGGAGGAATGGAGACTGGTAAAGGAATATTACCTGGGCGAAACCACCATCAGGGAATTAGCGGAGGAATACGGAATAACCGAAAATAATATGAGGGTACGCCTGCACAGACTGAAAGAGAAAGTGCGCAGGACAATTCACTAGGTCTGGCAGAAGGGGCAGGCCGGGAAAGGCAGAATGGAGGACAGAATGGGAAGTGTGTGTAAAACGGACAAGGGTGATTCGTTAAAAAGAAGACTAAAGAAAGAACTGAACTGGTATACCCTGTATGCGTCCAAGGAAGAGTATGACGAAAAAGCAGTGAAGTCCATCCTGTATCTGTTGGATACATGGGATCCCCTGGATGAAGAGGATATGCCGGATGTAGATGAGGAGTGGGAAAAGTTTCAGAAAATCGCGGAGCGAAGGGAACTGCTGCCGCTGCCGGAAGTTGTGCCGGCGCCGGGGGCAGGATCAATGCGGGAAGCGGCACAGACGTTGGATCCGGCTTCGCTGCCGGAGGCCGGGCGGCTGCTGACAGCAGGAGTGCTGTCGGAAGACATGCCGGAGCTGGATAGGACGGTGATGCGAGAAGCCAGGTTGATGCCGGCAGGCGTGCAAGAGGCGGGGGATAGGACGGAGTTGGATGGAGCGGTGATGTGTGAAAACGGGCCGGTGCCGGCTGGTGTGCGACAGGTGGAGAGTATGCCGGCATCGGATAATGCTCCTCTTTCGGAATGCGCTTCTGTAGCAGGCAGGAATGCGCGGCTGACAGAGAACCTGGTGGCGGTAAAGGATTTCGGACGGGACGGGGATTTGGTTCAGGAGGAAAAATCTGCGTCGGGAAAAAGCGGTATGGCCGACACCGAAAACCATGGGGACACGATACCTTCGGAATTACCGGAAGGTTCGGAAAAATCCGGCAAGACTGCTGCGGCAAAGAGGAACAGGGTTGTTGCTTTTGCCATGCGCCATAAGGCTGTGGTGGCTGCGGCTCTGGTCTTGATGATTTTCGCGGTGGGAAATTCCATTCATGCAGTTGCCAATCCGGATACGGGTTTCTTTTTCTGGTTGGAGCGGGATGATTCTGGTGTTGAGATGATGACCACGCCGGAGAAGATTACGGATATGACGGAT
>CAJTSY010000253.1 GCA_910578995.1 uncultured Acetatifactor sp. | reverse complement strand
CTGATGCGCTATTACCCTGTGATGCTGCTGGACCGGCTGGTGTTCGACTTCTCCGCCCCCAGCCTCCGCGCGTTCCTGGGCGTCGCCGTGGCCTTTGCCGTCAGCACGGGCCTGGCCCTTGTCAGTTGGGATCTGATTGAGAAACGGTTTTCGGGCTGGCTGCGGGGAAAGTTTATTTCAAAATAACTTTCAAAACCCTTTGTTACTTTTCACGGGGTGGGGAAATAAGACACGATAACAGGGGGCTCTTATGAGCCCCTCTTCCTACCTTTCACGCAGGCAGTGCCGTATTAGAAGGTTCTATATTTTCTGCTTTTGGCTTGACCGGCCTTGGCCTTTTGAAGATTTCCTTTATGGATTGATAAAGGTTGTTCTTGTCATCCGTTGCGAGATGGTCGATCACGCTCAGGCATTCGCAGAAATATTCCAGGTGCCGGAAGCTCCTCAGGGAGATAGCCTGGTTGATCTTCCCTTTCAGGACCCGGGCTTTCCGTTCGCATAGATTGTTATCGGGTTCCACCAGGGGATTGGACAGGAACAGGAGGTGGTTATGCTTATATTCCACCATCCGCAGGTACAGGTTGTACCCGTCCCTGTAATAGTCCGATGGAGGGCTGTCCTCATATTCCTTCGCCGCTGTCTGCACGATGGAATCGTACCGTTCCTCGAATCCGGCGATTTTTTCGTCCGCTATCCCCTCCGCCGGGGCCATGTTGTTCTCGTGTATCATCTCCCGTATGAGCTCCAGCATCTGCCCGTTCCAGGTGAGGCCTTTTTCATTCTCTATGCTGTCCTTTAAATAACGCTCTATATGCACCATGCACTCCTGATGGTCGGAGCCATAGCTGTAGAAGCATGCTTCATGGTCATGGATCAGGATCCCGCCAAAAGCCTCCACTGGCGTATCCTTGATCCCGGCATGCCCTTTGTGCTCCCTTGCGAAATACATGGTCGCCGCGCCATTGCTGCATACGACCACATTGTTGTTGGTCCCGTTGACCCTTGCCACTGTGCCGTCCACATGCATCACCGGCGCGTCAAGGAGCGCCACGAACAGCCTGTCCTGCTCCTGCCTGCTCTTCGATGAGAACTCGCGGCACAGCCCGCTTATCATCCCCACGGAAGGCGAGAGCGCCCCGTCCGTCACGTCACGGACGAACTGCGCCGTCTTCTCCAGGGACACGTTGCACCTGCTGTTGAGGAGGAAGAGGAGCGCCTTCATGGATTCGTCATAGTTCACGTCATCCATTACTCCGCATGGGAATGCGGAATGCACGTTCCTGCCCTTCTTTCTGTCATAGAATTCCGCCGTGCGGTATTCGGTGACCACCGGGACGATGGAGATCCCTATCGCCTGCCTGGAGATGATGTTCCCGGTGGGGACATATCTTGAGCTGTCCTTGAACTTTTCTTCCGCCGCTATCTCCACGACACGGTCCGGTTCCATGGCCCTACGCGGATGGTGGGGATGCCCTGCCTGGGCACCCGGTTTCCTGCCGGTCTTTTCCCTGTTGTTCACGATCTTCTTGCGGTCGATGCATTTGGAGGAGGGCATGGAGGAGTTCTCATAATCATGGTTCACTTGTGCCGTGAGCTTCACGATGAGGCCCTGCGCCTCCTCCAGCTTCACCGCAGCCTCATAATAATCGGAAAGTGCCTTCTTCCTTTTTTCATCCAGTTCGCAGTTCCGGTTCTTCAGGCTCACCACCATGTCCAGGAGCTCCGCGATAGCCTTTTTCAGCTTTTCTATTTCTTTTTCATACTCTTTCCGGACATCCTCCAGCACGTCCATCCACTGTTTCGTGATCTTCTTGCGGGAGAAAGAGAATCCGTCCCGCTCTTTCTGCAGCTTCTTGATGGCAATGTCCTTCTCCCGGATGATCCCTTCGTAATCCGCGCGCAGCTTCTGGTAGGCCTCTCCTGACCGGAAACTGGCAAGCTCCCGGCGGGCGGCCTGCAGCTGATAGGATAATGAAGTTGTCAGAAAGTATTCCCTGTCGTTCATGCGGCCTGCCCCTCCCTGCCTTTACTTCCCTTCTTCGCGGAATGCTTCTGCAAACAGCGCCAGTGCCTGGTCCTGCTCCTCGATCAGGAGCTCCTGGGCCTTGAGCTGTTCCTTGCACACCTCCAGCTGCTCCTCCAGGATCCGGATGTACCGGGCCTGTTCCCGGATGAGCCTTGCTTCAGGACTCTCATGTTTCATCTACTGTCCCTCCATGGGTCTACTATAGCAGAAAACGGGGGAAAAAGCGAATGTGGATAATTTTCTGTTTTGGTAGATATTACCATGCAGGATCTTGGAGAAAAAACTGTCCAGATGAGCTGGAAGCGGAAGATGCCAGGTGATTCCAGCCGGATGTTGTAAAAAAGGGAAGCGGCCGTTCTGAGGAATCGGACGGATATCCACATTTCCTCAAAATCAGCCGCTTTGGAGTGGATAACTATTTTTTTAATTTCGGCGTTTTGCACAATTATCAATTATGCTTTCCGCACCCCGTGAAAAGTAACCCATACGTTCCAGGTATCGATTTTATTCCTCTCCGCTCTCTTGCATTTTGGCCGAAACTAAGATATAGTAAGAATAGGGAACACGGCATTGGTCAGATTACCTTACGAACAGGACAAAGGAGTCAGAGAGCATGAATTCATTCGATATCATTG
>CAJTSY010000252.1 GCA_910578995.1 uncultured Acetatifactor sp. | reverse complement strand
AATAAAGAATAGAATGGAGAAAATTCAATGGAAGAAAAATCATTTAAGAAATATATCATTTTGTGGTTAAGTCAGAGCGTATCGGGACTTGGGAGTTCCATGACCGGGTTTGCGCTCGTTTTATGGGCGTATGGACAGAGCCATTCTGCAATGTCCGTTTCGCTGATGTCCTTTTGCAATTATGTGCCGTATGTCCTTTTAAGCCTGTTTGTCGGTGGTTATATAGACAGGCATAAGAAGAAAACAATCATGCTGGTCTCGGACAGCATTGCGGCGGCTGGCTCGCTGACAGTATTGGCGTTTCTGTTTGCAGGTTGTTTGGAGGTATGGAACATTTATGTCATTAATGCGGTGGTCGGTATAACGAATGCCTTTCAGCAGCCTGCATCCGCAGTGGCAACGGGAAGGCTTGTGCCAAAGGAGAAGATTTCAAATGTCAGCGGGATGAATTCTTTTTCCAATAACCTTATCGTTGTATTCAGCCCCATGCTGGCAGCTTTCCTGTTTGCGGCAGGCGGGCTTCCTATTATCCTGCTGATAGATTTGGCGAGCTTTGTCTTTGCCTTTTGTGCATTGTTGTTCTTTATCACTATCCCGGAACAGGAGCAGGAAAAGAAGTACAGCTCTCCATTTGCCGGAATAGTGGAAGGATTTGATTTTCTGAAAAAGGAAAAAGGTATATTTTATATCATGGTTACAATGGCACTGATCAATTTCTGTTCAAGGCTGACCTATGAGAATATTTTATCGCCAATGATCCTGGCAAGAAGCTCCGGGAACAGCATTGTGCTTGGAACTGTAAATGCCTGCATGGGAATAGGCGGGATTGCCGGGGGTATCATTGTTTCCGTAAAGAAAGAAAGCCGCCATAAGGCTGTGGCAATTTATGTTTCGGCGGCATTGTCATTTCTGTTCGGTGACCTGATGATGGCAGCCAGTCAAAATGTATTCTGGTGGTCAGTGGCTGCGGTTGCTGCCAGTCTGCCAATCCCTTTTATAGATGCATCCCAGAATACGATACTGTACCGTAAGATTCCCGGCGCTATGCAGGGGAGGGTATTTGCGGTCAGGAATGCCATCCAGTACAGCACGATCCTGGCTGGAATTATCCTTGGAGGCTGGCTGGCAGATTATGTCTTTGAACCTTTTATGTCTTCTGGGAACAGGATGGCGGAAATGTTGGAAATAATAGTAGGGGATAGTGCCGGAAGCGGCATGGCGGCAATGTTCCTGTGTACCGGGATATGCGGCTTTACAGTGAGCATGGCATCCTGTTTCAACCGGGAAATAAAGAAATTAAACTGATAAGCTGATATGTAGGAGCGGGTTATCCTGCTCCTTTGGTATTTACGCGTTCAATTTCATTTCTGTAAAATTCAATCTTCTCATCCAATTTAATCTTATGCTCCTGTAACTGTGCAATCTGCTCATTAAGCGCCTGCCGGTGCTGCACCAGCATTTCCATCCTTTCAAAAAGGGTTGGATCACCGTCAGCCCGGAGTTCAGCATAGTGTTTGATTTCCTTGATAGGCATCCCCGTGTCTTTCAGGCGTTTGATAAATTCGATCCATGTGAAGTCTTTATCAGAATAACAGCGGCGGTTGCTGGAATTGCGTTCCGGGGCAATCAGCCCTTCGTGTTCATAATAGCGTAGGGTATGGATGCCCAGCCCCGTCAGTTTTGAAAAATCTCCGATGGAGTATTCCATAAAAAATCACCTCAATCCTCTTGACATAGAGTTTACTCTACATTGTATGGTTGGATTATACCAAATCGAAGGAGGATTATCAAATGGTTCAGGAAATAGGAAAATATACAGTCATCACCGGGGCAAGCTCCGGTATTGGGTATGAAGTGGCAAAGGCGTTTGCGGAGCGGGGAAAAAATCTGGTCATAACAGCAAGGCGTAAAAATAATCTTGAAATGCTGAAACAGGAGATTTTAGAGAAGCACCCTGACTTGGATATTGTCATCAGAAGCACCGATTTATCTGTGCCGGAAAACGCACATCAGCTTTATGAAGATTTGAGGGGCTATGAGATTGAAACATGGATCAATAATGCGGGCTTTGGTAACTATGACAGCGTGGCGGATCAGGACTTGAATAAGATCAGTATGATGTTGAATCTGAACATAGAGGCTCTGACAATTCTGTCCTCACTGTATGTCCGTGATTACAAGGATGTAGAGGGAACACAGCTTATCAATATATCTTCATGTGGAGGCTATACCATTGTGCCTACGGCTGTGACATATTGTGCGGCAAAATTTTATGTAAGTACGTTTACGGAAGGGCTGGCACGGGAACTGGAAGAAACGGGAGCGAAAATGAAGGCAAAGGTGTTGGCACCTGCGGCAACAAAGACAGAGTTTGGAATGGTGGCAAACAATGTCAGTGAGTATGACTATGACAAGTCTTTCGGAACATACCACACGGGCAAGCAGGTAGCTGGATTCCTGCTTGAACTGTATGACAGCGAAAAAGTGGTGGGGCTGGTAGACAGGGAGAGTTTCAGTTTCCGGCTGGCAGACCCACTATTCCCATATGCGGGAAAATCGTCACATAATCAGCAGCGTATGTGAGAACAGATATTTATGAAGAAATGCACAAAAGCTAACCGTCGCACTATGGCCATCATCCGCCATATGCGGCGGTCTGCTTTTTTCCCAGGCAGGCCGGGCGGCCTGAT
>CAJTSY010000251.1 GCA_910578995.1 uncultured Acetatifactor sp. | reverse complement strand
TATATAATAGAATCAAAAGCAGATTCTATTATCAAAATTATATAATAGAATCAAAAGCAGATTCTATTATCAAGATTATGAAGTAAAAACGATCATGTAACAATTTCAAGGAGGTAACCAGAATCCGTGACCGCAAAGGAAACCCTGAAATCTTACTTCGGATACGACTCCTTCCGGGAGGGACAGGAGGATATTATAACATCCATACTGGAGGGGCGGGACGCCCTGGCGATTATGCCCACAGGGGCGGGGAAGTCCGTCTGCTATCAGATTCCCGCTCTGATGTTGCCCGGTATTACCATTGTCATCTCGCCGCTGATTTCCCTGATGCAGGATCAGGTGAAGGCATTGAACGAAGCCGGAATCCATGCCGCATTTATCAATTCCTCCCTCACGGAGGCGCAGATCGGCAGGGCCCTGGGCCGGGCCGCGGAGGGTATCTACAAAATTATTTATGCAGCGCCCGAACGTCTGGAAAGTTATGGTTTTATGGAGTTCGCTTCCAGGGCACAGATTTCCATGGTGACAGTGGACGAGGCCCACTGCATTTCCCAATGGGGACAGGATTTCCGCCCCAGTTATCTGAAAATCGTCGATTTTATCAGGAACCTTCCCAAACGTCCCATTGTCAGCGCCTTTACCGCAACCGCTACGGAGGAGGTAAAAGAAGACATTCTCTGCATTCTGAGCCTTATGAATCCCAATGTGACAGTTACCGGCTTTGACCGGGAAAATCTGTATTACAGCGTGGAGAACAGGGCCCGGAAGGACGATTTTGTAATGGATTACATAGAGAAGCATCCGTCGGAAAGCGGGATTATTTACTGTGCCACCAGGAAAAATGTGGACAAGCTTTTCGAGGCATTGACGAAGAGGGGCGTGCCTGCCACCAGGTACCATGCGGGCATCGATAATAATACAAGGAAGAAGAATCAGGATGATTTCATCTATGACCGTGCCCCTGTCATCGTGGCCACCAACGCTTTCGGCATGGGTATTGACAAGTCCAATGTGCGGTATGTCATCCATTATAATATGCCACAGAGCATGGAAAACTATTATCAGGAAGCCGGGCGGGCCGGGAGGGACGGAGAGCCGTCCCAGTGCATCCTACTTTTCTCGCCACAGGATATGGTAATCAATAAATTTCTTCTGGAGAAGAAGGATTTCTCCGGCCTGGAATCAGAAGATATAGAGATAATAAAACAGCGTGACCTGCGCCGCCTTCAGACGATGGAAGGGTACTGCAGGACTACGGGCTGTCTGCGGAATTATATTCTGAATTATTTCGGGGAAAAAACTTCCCTGCCCTGTGACAACTGCGGCAACTGCCACAGGGATTATACAGAGACGGACATGACTGCCGAGGCAAAGCAGATCATCAACTGCGTGGCCGAGACAAGGGGGCGCTACGGGCTAACCATCGTAACCGGAACCCTGATGGGGGCAGACCGGGCGAGGCTGCGGGAACTGGGCACCGTGCATTACAGGACATACGGGGTATTGAAGGATTACAACGAAGCGCTGCTGCGGAGCCTGATTGGCCAGCTCATTGAGGAGGGGTATCTCTATCAGACCGAGGAGCGGTACAGCGTGCTGCGGATGGGGAATATAGCACCCTTAAGGGATGAAAATACCCGTGTTATCATGCGGGTTTATGAGGAGAAGGAAGCGGAGAGGAAGAAGGCTTCCCGCAGGAGGAGCACGGATTCCCTCACGGCGGCAGGCTACGATCTGTTTGAGGAGCTGCGCAGGCTCCGCCTGGAAATCGCAAGGGAAGAAGCTCTCCCTCCGTATATTATTTTTAACGATAAAACGTTGATTGACATGTGCGTGAAGCTGCCGAAAACAGAGGATGATTTTCTGGGCGTTTCAGGTGTGGGTGGGAATAAGCTTGCGAAGTACGGCGCGAAATTTCTGGCGGCGATAGCCTCATTTGTGGAATCCCGCCCTAATGCGGTTATCAGTATGCAGGGGATGGCGGATGAGGCGGATACCGGGATACAGGGGACGGCAGGCGGCGCAGGAAGTGAGATGCAGGGGACAGCGGATGGAACAGGAAGCGGAATGCAGGGGGCAGCAGACGGAGCAGGGAGCGGGATGCAGAGAGCAAGAGAGGGCGTAGTCAGTGCGGGTACCGATGCGGAAAAGCCGGCAAAATCTTCTGCCTCACGAAAAAACAAAAAGCCTGCCTTCTGCCTGTCCGAGAAGGACTCGGATCAGTTTGTATATCGGGATATGTGCTATATCAGTGAAATCAAAGATGAGCTCAACCGCATATGTACGGTAGAAGGAGTGAGAAAGGCCACTATAGGCGCCATATGGGAATACCTAGTGTCCCAGGAACTGGCTTATGAGGATAATACAAACGGCGTGTTCGTCAAAAAGCCAACCCTGAAGGGAACGGTATATGGAATCATGCTTGAGGATAAGGTAAGCAAGTCAGGCGCTCCCTATCAGTTGATGAAATATCCGCCGGGAGTCCAGAAGATGATAGTGGATTATTTTGTAAGGCTTAGGAGGGCGGAAGGCGAAAGGGATTTTGAAAAAGAACTGCGATAGAAAGAAAATTATGGTATGATGAAAGGGTGATATGGGAATCAGGATTGTTATGGGTGACGGAATAAGGAGGAGGGATAGGGTTATGTATGAGGACGCAATCCGTAATGTCAGGGAAGTAGCAGATGAAATGTTTTAAA
>CAJTSY010000250.1 GCA_910578995.1 uncultured Acetatifactor sp. | reverse complement strand
GGGCAATGTCATTGCCTTTACACGTTCCCGCCAACAATGCTGCCCAGGATAATTCCACACTGCCTGCCACAGCAGCCACGCCTCCTCCTTACGGCCATTTTCAAACAAGGCCGCGCTTACCAACAGAACAGCATCCAGCTCCCCAGGTGAGAGGCAGAGGGATCCCACGCCTTGTTTCCAACTTTTCGAAATAGTGCAGTCTGCCGCCCGTATGGCGGTATCCAGGATAATCTCCGAAGCCTCTCTGTCCGTTTTCCTTCGCCCCGCCAGCATCAGGATAACCTCCGCCTTCAGCAGAAACTGCTCTTCCAAGGGTTCCCGTTTTTTGTATTTTGTCCTGTAGCTACAGATTGCGGCGGCGGCTTCTTCCGGATGTCCCGGTACCAACAGGCAGATATCCTCCCGCTGCCGCCACCGCTCCAGGTCTTCCCCTGAAGCCAGGGATTCAAAATATTCCGGCGGGATTCCCATCCGCAGCATCAGGGTGTCTCCCTCCATCTTTGTCCACTGCGCAGCCCCTCTTTCCACCTTGTCCAACATCGTCCCGCTCATGAGACCGGACGCCAATTTCTCCAATGACAGCTTCCTCTTCTTCCTTTCGGCGCCAACGGCTTTGCCGTATGCCTTATTATATTGCCATATCAATTCCTGTTCGCTGATCGTGTTCATTCCCCTGTCCTCTCCGCTTTTTCTTTTGTGGATGGATTACTTCTCATTTTAACATACCGGTACTGCGGCTTCAACCAGGTTTGCCCCAAAAAAGCTCAATCGCAATCAAATTGTCCCGGCATTTCCTCATAATATTGAAACCTGGCGGAAAATATGTTACTATTTGCTTAAATGCAAAAACGGCACCGCAGGAGGTGATGTATCCCATGGCAAGAACCATTGGAATCGGACATCAGGATTTTGAGCAGGTTATCACCAAAAATATTTTTTATATAGATAAAACAAGATTCATCAAGGAGTGGTGGGAAAATGAAGACGCAGTGACCTTAATCACCCGCCCCAGGCGTTTTGGAAAAACCCTGAATATGAACATGCTGGAAAAGTTCTTCTCCGCCGAATATGCCAACCGGGGAGATTTGTTTGAGGGACTTGCCATCTGGGAGGAAGAATCCTACCGCAGCCTCCAGGGTACCCGCCCTGTCATCAGCCTCACCTTCGCCAATGTAAAGGAGACGAACTGCCAAAACGCCAAATGGCGCATCGCCCAGATATTGACGGACTTGTACCGCAAAAATTCCTTTTTATTGGAAAGCGATGTTCTGTCCGAGCTTGAGAAGGCCGAGTGCAGGAAGATTTCCATGGATATGCCGGAGGTAACTGCCACGATGGCGGTACACAGACTGTCGGAATATCTATACCGCTACTATGGGGAAAAGGTCATTATCCTCCTGGATGAATACGACACGCCCATGCAGGAAGCCTATGTGAATCATTACTGGCAGGAGCTGGCGACTTTTTGCAGGAATTTTTTCAATGCCACCTTTAAGACCAACCCCTACCTCGACAGGGCAATCATGACAGGAATTACACGCGTCAGTAAAGAATCCATTTTCTCGGATTTGAACAGCCTGGAAGTTGTAACGACCACAACAGACAAATATGAGGATATTTTCGGCTTTACAGAAAAAGAAGTATTCACGGCCTTAAAAGAATATCATATGGAAAGCTGCATGGATGAAGTAAAAAAATGGTACGACGGTTTCATCTTTGGAAAGCTGCGGGACATTTATAATCCATGGTCCATCCTGAACTTTCTTGACAAAGGAAAATATGCGGCCTACTGGGCAAACACCAGTTCAAATGACCTTGTTGGAAAGTTGATCCGCCAGGGAGAGCGGTCCGTCAAATTTGTGATGGAAGACCTGTTGGAGGGCAGAACCTTCCGTGCCAAAATAGACGAACAAATCGTGTTCAGCCAGCTGCCCAATAATGAAAACGCCATCTGGAGCCTGCTCCTGGCCAGCGGGTACCTGAAAGCGGTCAACTGCGTATTGGATGCCGACGGCGAAGCCGAGTATGAACTGACGCTGACAAACCATGAGGTGCGCCAGACTTTTAAGAAGATGATCAACGGCTGGTTTGCCCAGTGCACATCCGCCTACAATGATTTTGTCAAAGCCCTGCTGTCGGGCGACAGGCAGTCCATGAATCATTACATGAATAAAATCGCCCTGGCAACCTTCAGCTTTTTTGATACCGGGAACAAACCCTCGGAATACACAGAGCCGGAACGTTTTTACCACGGTTTTGTACTGGGGCTGATCGTAGACCTGGCCGGGCAATATGCAGTTACATCCAACCGGGAAAGCGGTTTGGGAAGGTACGATATCGTACTGGAACCCCGCGCCGCCTTTTCCACACCCGGAGGCAGCCTGGACGCGATTATCATAGAATTCAAGGTTCACAACCCGGAAAAGGAGGCTGCCTTACAGGATACCGTAAACGCCGCCTTACAGCAGATAGACGAAAAGCAGTACGCCGCCTCCCTGGAGGCAAAGGGAATCCCCGCAGACCGCATCCGCAAATACGGTTTCGCCTTCGAGGGAAAGAAAGTATTCATCGGATAGACGACGATAGGCGATCCGAGCAGGTCTTATAAAAGGAAGGGTTTTAACGATTACGAACAAGCACGCTAAAGGAGTTAAAAATGAACGAAAAAGTATTAAAAACCTTAGAATATACCAAAATCCTGGAAATG
>CAJTSY010000249.1 GCA_910578995.1 uncultured Acetatifactor sp. | reverse complement strand
CTGCATAGCACCCTTTACATGTTTTCTTCACTTTATCTGCCTCCTATTTTTTCTTCCGCAGGTTCTTAAGGAAATCCACAAGATACGTTTCGCTGTCTGTACTATTCCGATACTTTTCATTGTAATTAAACTTGTATCCTTCTTTCCCTGCCTGCAGTAAATGATAAAAATGCTCATCTTCTATCTTATTTTTCTTCCAATAGCATTGACGCTGTGGATACTCGGCCACTACAAGGCGGCTTCCATCCTCAAAATCATATTTGTAATAATTTACATCAATGTTTTCATCCCGGTACCAAAGCCCCCACGTTTTATAATCTCCAAGCCATTGCTTACGCTGGTCATTATTCTTCAGAATAGGAAGCCCCGGCTGTGGTTCCGGTTCGGGTGCGGACTCGGCAGCTTCCAGATCACATACCATAGCAGCAAGAGCCGCTACAATAGTTTTCTGTTTCAAGACGGTCATCTCTGGAAGATCATTAAACTTTAACATATCATCCAGAGTCTTATTCTCCTGTTTCAGAATATATTTTGTTACTGCAAGACCGTCTTTTGGCATCAGGTCAGAATCTGCGGCTTCTGTATTCATTTTGTTAATACTCCGCCGGCACCGATATCCGCATGACTCATTATCACAATTCTTGCAGCATGGTTCAGGATCCTTACCTAATATATGTTCCGCCATATCCAAATTTATAAATTGACACGTTCCTTCCAGTTCTGATCTGATATTTTCCAATACATGCATTGTTGTACAGGGAAACGGATTTCCCATTGGTGCTTCGTCGCAGTACCTGTCTTTCTGACGGATTACACAATCCTGTGCACAACTGAAACAGTTGTACTTATGACCGCGTCCAGCTGTAGTAATCAGGCTCCCTTCTGGATATACTGTTTTAGGCAGCCCGTACGCAGATAACTTTTCTTCCGGAAGGCTTTTTTCATCCATTAATTTCATAAGCTCCACGACGAAACGCCCATACTTTAAATGTATTTTTTCATCTCCGATTCTGAAATCCATGCCCGCGACAAACCCATGAAAAGTAAAATCATATTCTGAACTGCTATTCGCATGAAGTCCATAAGGTGCTATAAACTTTTGAACCGATTTCGCCCTGTCTGAATTATTCTGCTCTTTGCGGCATATCTCAAACAGGCTGGAAGCCTCGCCGGGCATCATCTTAATGTACTGCCTTACGAACCAGTTTTCATCATGCATCCTATCCTTTTCCGGTTGCGACGTCGCAAAAATTTCCTCCTCTTCTATCTCCCTGTATTCCCCGTCAATAACAGTTTCTTTTTCTTCTGTCTGCGGCTGTACTGATGCTTTTCTTTCTGCCTTTGCCTGTTTTTTGATCTCCCTTACCTGCTTTACTGTCATGTCAGGTGTCACTCCCGCTTCCAGTTCCGGAGGCATGTTAAGCATCTCTATCAAAAGCCCTTGGGAATACTCTTCATATTCCTCAGCAATCTCCATGCTTTCCCCTGAAACAGAATATTTCCGGTTGATATTCATAAACCGGCTTGCCATGGTGTAGTCCATGCACAGCTCCCGGGACAGATATTCGTCAAAGCTGTCAAATGCAGCCGCCCAAATCTTTTTTTCCGCCATCTGCCTCAGCATGTAGCCCAGCTGCACTGCATCCCTGGCCGACCTGCGCATGGTTCTTTTTATTTCCCTGTCAAGTCCCTCATATTCCATCTTTTGAATGCTGAACGTTAATGATTCACTCATAACCTGCCCTCTTTTTTCATCCTGTACCTGGCATCATAAACCGCCTGTGTATTTATTTTCATCTCATCCGCTATCTGTGCAGCAGACCATCCTGCTTTTGTAAGCGCCATTATCTTGCCTGTATCTATTTTGGATTTTCCACTTTTTCCGTCTTCTCCATCAGCAACAGATACAGTTTCCATCTTCTCCCGGCCGGAACCGGACGCAGTACTTTCCATCATATCCTTTACAGCTTCTTCGAATTCAGGATTTTTCTTCATCCCCCCCAGTGCATACCTGACTATTTTCTCCGTACAGGCCGCACAGAAATCTTTATCCGATATTTTTTCCTCCCACTCCGGAATCCGGCTGTTATCCGGATACGGATCACCACTGGCCCTGTCTGCCTGCTCCAGTACAATCTTTACCGGATATTCTGTTACCTCCCTGCCGCATCTGTCACATAAAATTCTTATCTGCCTCATACCTTTCTTTCCTCCTGTCTCATCTGCATATACTTTTCCACCCTTGCCTTAAGCGCTTCTAAAAGCGCTGTCTGGCAGTCGCCCTTTTTCTGCAGGGCAGTCATAACATCCTCATCCACGCTTCCCTCCACAACAAGGTGGTGGATAAACACTGTATGTTTCTGTCCCTGCCGGTGGAGCCTTGCGTTTGCCTGCTGGTACAGCTCCAGGCTCCAGTTAAGCCCAAACCAGATCACATCACTGCCGCCTTCCTGCAGGTTAAGCCCGTAGGCCACGCTCGCGGGATGCGCAAGCAGTATGTCCACACTGCCTGCATTCCAGTCTGCAATGTCGCTGCTGTTTTTTAATTCCCTGACCACAAGCCCTGTCTTTCCCAACGCCTGCTTCAGCCTGTCCAGATCGTGCTGAAAGTTATAAAAGACCAGTGCATGCCTGCCATTCAGCCCTTCAACCAGCTCCATGAAGGCCTCCACCTTATTGTCATGAATCCATACCACTCCTCTTTCTTCCCTCACTTCGTCCCCCTCTGTGAACTCGGCCGTGTGATAAACTGCGCCATTGGCCAGCTG
>CAJTSY010000248.1 GCA_910578995.1 uncultured Acetatifactor sp. | reverse complement strand
CTGCGGAACATATCAATAAAACCGTCCAATACTGCCGGGTGGCTGCTTACGATCAATTCACGGTTTACATCTATCCCATGCACAAGATTTTCCGGAATATAAAACTCAGCCGCCCATGCTTTGTTATCCCTTGAAAAGCGTCCATCCCATGATTCCTGCTGAATCGTGTTGGCAAGGACAAAAGCGATACGGTCTGAACCGTACTGCTCCGCCAGAGGCTTCACAATGTCATGCTTTAAGTGCATACCGTCAAAATTCTGCCGGATTGTTCCCTCAACCGCCTCTTTGCACTCCCTGTCAAATTTCCGGGAATCCAAATACTTGTCCACTTCCCCATGTTCCATCGCATATACCAGGGTATGCCCGTAGAAATCCGGATAGCTTTTCTGTTCTGCCTTTTCAGCTTCTGACTTCAAATCATTCTGCCTTGCAGAATGATTGACATCATGTCCAGAAGTGTCCTGTGCTTCCTCCTGTGGCGCTTCCGGCTCTGTTTCTCCCTTTTCCGGTTCCTCTATGCCTTCCAGTTCCCGCATGAAATCAGGAAGCCCGGTAAATCCGAATGAATCTACAAAGTGTGCGCTGTTCTTCCCGTCCTCATGCAGCACCACAATATCGCTGACAGAAAGGGAATGCCCCTTATAATCTGCCGGGTGGTCTATATTGAATTTCTCATAGACCGCTTCCAGTGTTGCGCTCTGCGTCCGCCCTTGCAGCTCGGAAAGCTCACCCACATAAACAAGGTTGTAATTCTCCGGCTTAATGGCATCGAGATTGTCTTTTATAATTCCCCTGCGCTTTAAGGATTCCGTGCCGGCAAACTGGAACTGCCGCATTTCGGGAATATCTTTTAACTGATAAATGCCATACTTATCAGAATCCCCATATAAAAGCTGCGCTTCCTTATTTGCCCTGCCTTCCGCAAGTTCCTCCTGCAACGCCCGCAGGCTTTTTTCATTCTCCCAATCGCCTTTTTCGATGCCGAAAATACCCTCATGGGCTATGATCTGTTTCCTGTCATTCACAGTTGTTTCCGAACCGTCCTCATGGAGCAGGTATACGGGCAGGTCATGGTCAAAAAATTCCAATGCCCTCTCTTGCGTCAGCGGCAGCATTTCGCCCCATGTATAGCCGTATTCCTCCATCTCCCATAAACCGATCATCGGGTCAGGAAGTGCATCAATCTCTGCCTGTGCGTCAATGACCGCAAGGGCGGCTCCCTGGTTTCCTTCCGTTTCCTCATAATAGATACGCTCCGCAAGCTCCCTTGTCTTTTCCATGTCATTCAGCTTAAAAGCGTAATTCACGATAAGGTTGCGCTCATCATCGGAAAAAGCGGTCTTGGCAAACTCTAACCGGTTGATGATGCCCCCCGCCTGCTTTGCCGGGGAAAGGTGGCGCATCATGGTTATCTCTTTTTTAACCAGGTCAATCTCAAAGTCATTGAACTGCGGCATACCGGAATTTCTGCCGCCGCCCACAATGATAGGGATATAATCAGCCCCACAGCTTTTCAGACAGTCATGGATATTTTGCGTGCTTTTATCTTCCAGCTTTGTAAGCGCAGCCATGATCTCCTGCACTCCCTCCGGTGTCTTGTTGGTAATGCGCTCCACCTCAAAACCGTGCGAATGTGTAATTTTCAAAATCACATCGTCCGCACCAATAGGCTCTTTTGCCCTTTCGTTCAGCTCCATTTCCGCCTTTATGTTAATGACCTCGTTTGTGTCGGTATTATACCGGACATCCAAATGGTATTCCCCGAACTCTTTTGTATCCTGGTTGGCGATCTCCGTAGTCCATGCGCCCCTGCTCTCCAGGTATGCGGCAGCGCTCAGCCTGTCATTGTCATTCATGGCGGACAGGGCTTCCACAAGCTCCGCCGCATCCATACCCCGGACATTTACAAGGCTGTATTCGGACAGATCGCTGTTCTGTATCAGCAAAAGGCTTTCTTTTTCCTGCTCCTGCATCAGTTCCCGGTCACGCTGCAATTCCCGGAGCTGCCCCTCAATCCCCGTAATCAGTTCTGATGCCGTCCTGCGGATTGTGTCAAGGGAAGATTTCAGTTCCCTCATGTCACGCCCTGTTGACCACCCCGCAATATACCCAAAGGAATACTCCGATGTATCTATGCCGAAGTGCTGGCATACCGTGTAGGCGATGCTCTCGGCTTCCACCTCTTTGGTATTCCTGTCCTTTGCGGGCGCAAGAACATCCTTGTTGACCTCCTTATCATGCAGCATGGAATGGGCGGTTTCATGCACCATCGTCTTTAAAGTCTGGCTCTCGCTCATACCCTCCTGTACCGCAATCCGCTTTTCTGCCGGGCTGAAGAATCCTTTGGAATCGCCGGGAATGTCCTCAAAGCTGACCGGAACCGGGGCAACATAGGTGATCGCCTTGATAAAGTCCTCATACCCCTCCACTGTGGACAGAAGCTCTTTTGCCTCCAGCTCCGGGATTGGCTCCCCCGATGTCTGCTTTACATCAAAGACGGACACAGCACGGAAAGCAGGGATTTTAACCTCGACTTCCTCCGTCTGCGGCGTGCCGTCCTTATCCAGCATGACCTCCCCGGTCACAGGGTCTAACTTATCCCTTTCCTCTTTGATCTTATAAGGGGCCGGGGCAAGGATACGGATTCCCCTCTCCCCCTTGTTTACATGGCGGTTGAAATTCTTCTGCCATGCCTGGTAGCCTGCGACCAGACTGGCATCAGGGCGCTGTAAGGCTATCAGGAGCGTGTTGTTGACACTGTAATTATGGAATT
>CAJTSY010000247.1 GCA_910578995.1 uncultured Acetatifactor sp. | reverse complement strand
AATCAGTGGAGCGGAACTACGTTCCGCTCCGGATCCGTTGGCGCGAAATAATCATATGCTTCAAACAGCCTTTTTGATGTCATGTGCGGTATCAGGAAACGGCATTAAAATAGATATTACAAAAATGCCGTTTTCGGCCTCTGTATTCATTGCCCCGTTATACTTATTTACCACATCGCTTACATTCAGCAGGCCGATTCCGTGTTCCTGCGAATCCCCTTTATTCGGAAATCCATCTGTACACTTTTCCGTTCTGTTCATGCTGTTTTTTACTTCAAGCAGAAAACATTTCTTTACTGTTTTTGCCTGAATATTAATAAAACGGCATTCACCTCCCTGCATCCTTCCACACGCTTCCAGCGCATTATCCAATATATTTCCAAACAATACGCACAGGTCAAATTCGTTGATGCAGTATTCCTTTGGCATCTGCACATCACACTCCCATTTGATGTTTTCTTCTTCCGCCCGTTTCCGCTTCTGGTACAGAAGTGCATCCACTGCCTTATTCCCTGTCATATCCCCGTCAGCATCCAGGGCAATGCCCTCCATAGTTTTCAGATAGCTGTCTATCTTCTCCCATTCTTTATTCCGGGACAAGGCCGACAGGGCAATGATATGGTTCTTCATATCATGCCGCAGCCTCTCCGACTGCCTGTACTGCTCTGCCAGCATTTTGTAAACCGCAATCTGCGAATGGTACTGGCCGCTTTTTTCCTGTTCCAGATAAATCCGGTTCATCCCAAACACATAAAATCCGGCGGCTGCCATAGACAGGAGCGCCAAAATAAAAAACTCAACATGGCTGAAAATCTGGTCATAATAAAATCCCATGCTGCCCCCACTCCTGACCATTATGCCATTGCTGGCACCCCAGCCTGCCACATCGTATATCATAATGATCGCAAGTAAAGGAACTGCCAATATGAAATACCACTTTCTCGGCTTGCCACCAAAAACAGTCTCAAAATGCTTCGCCATCCAGCGTGAATATTCTTGTGCGGTGAAACCGCATATCCGGACTGGCGGAAACCGCCAGTCCGGCATACAGGAAACCGTTATTGCGAGTTTACTCGCGTAATGCTTTATCTAAGCCATATACCTCACGCATTGATTTGTCATTCTGGGGATCAATGCTGGTGATGTTGATCATATAACTGTCATGAGCGATTCTGTCTATGATGGCATCGGCAAGTGGGCTGTCATCTCCGCCAAGCTGCTCATACCAGTCAGAATACTCATACTGGGAGCAGAAGATGGTAGATGATTTCTTCCGTCTTCTGTGCAGGAGTTCGAAGATATCCCTCTGCTCCGTCTCCGTGGGCTTCAGGAGAAGCCATTCATCCAGGATTAGCACCAAGGGATTGGCGTATTTGGCCATCGTCTTCTTGTAGCTGCCGTCAGACCGCGCCATTTCCAGATCAATGAGCAGGTCGGGCAGGCGGACATACCTGGTGTTGAAATACTGTTTACATGCCTCCATGCCAAAGGCACAGGCCATGTAAGTCTTCCCACAGCCTGTTGCACCGGTGATGAAAAGATTCCGGTGTTCAGCGATATATTCGCAGGTGGCAAGGCGTTTAATGAGTTCCCTGTTTAGCTTGCGCCCGGATGTGTAGTTGATATCCATAATGCTGGCATCAGGCTGGTCGAATGCGGCATTCCGGATCAGCCTCTTTAAACGGTTGTTCTTGCGGCTGCTGAATTCGATATCCACCAGCATACCGAACCGGTCTTCAAAAGGAACTTCCTTAAGCCTCGGATCGTCGGTCTGGTTACGGAATGCATCCGCCATTGCAGTGAGACGCATTTCAATTAATTTATCGATCGTACTCTGGTTGGTCATATGCGTTTACCTCCGATAGTAGCCGGCACCACGGGTGATGCCTTTTGCTTTCTGTTTCGTGGTTCCGGATCCATTTTCGGATGAACCTGTCTTGTCAGCACCGGTTGCAAGAATGTTGCTTACGCTCTTGTAACTGGGCGAAGCTGTAAAGGACAGCGCCTTCTTACAGGCGGCTTCCAGCCTGCTGTCTGAATATTTCTCAGCCAGCTTCAGAAGCCCCATACAGCTCCGGTAGGTCTGCTGCTCCACGGGTTTGGAGGTAAGTATTGCATTTACCACTGAGTATGTGTTTATGCCAATCCGCTCAGCCCATTTTCGGAAACGGTCGCCGTTCCATTCCAGATATCTCTGGTGATCCTGCGGCATATGCTCCGTGATTGTGCTGTACTGCCCGGGGCGCCCGGTAAGGCGGCGGTGGGAAGCGATGCGGTTATGGTTGTAGAAAATTTCAATTGTGTGTTCCGTTACCCGTACATCAACTTTCTTTTTGATGTATTCATATGGCACGGAGTATAGCATTTTTTCTATACTTATGTGATAATTGAACTGGACGGTAGCCTGTTTCCAGTCTGCCAGTTCAAAGCGGGTAGCAGGCAGCGGTGTCAGAAACGGCTTTTCTTCTTCAAGGAACAAACTGATCCGGCTGCCCGTTTTCTTTTGAAAGAGTCTGTGGTTGAACAGTTCCAGCTTCTCTCTTATTGCCCGGTTCAATTCGGCAAGGGAAAAGAACTGTTCATCCCGAAGGGCTGCGGTGATCCAGGTGGATATCATTCCTACAGTTCCCTCCGCATTTGGCTTGTCCTTTGGAGTCCTGACGCGTGCCGGGATAATGGCTGTTCCATAATGCTCCGCCATTTCCTGATAGGTCTCATTGATCTGCTGGTCTTTCCAGCCGCCATTGTGGACAACGGCAGTCTTGCAGTTATCCGGCA
>CAJTSY010000246.1 GCA_910578995.1 uncultured Acetatifactor sp. | reverse complement strand
AAGAACCCTGACGCACCTATATTTTAGCACATTCAGGGTTCTTTTTCACTACCTATTTTTGCGCAGAACCTGCTTCGGCTTCAAAAGCGCCACTGTTCATGAACCTGCCATTCCCGGGATTTCGTGCAAAAGAGCACAAAACACCTCACGGTGCCGCAGCGTCCAATTTGAAGACATTTGCCGGCCCCCATACAAAAAGCAGCCTCAGGAATCCATCTGATCCAGAATTTCCCGGTGTTCCGGAGCCTCACAGAGAATACATTCCCCGGTACTCCATCCCCTGGCGCCGGACGTACCCTGACTGTCTTTCTTCGCACTATAACTGATCCCCACAATGGATATCACCACAGCTGCTACGATAAAGGCAACCCTCACCGCTTTCTTTCCGGAAGGATTGTCCACCTTCCCGGAAAACAGGAAACCTGCGCCTACCAGGATCAATGCCACCAGCCACCAGAAGGTCAGTGTCAGTCCCGTTAGTACCAGGCCGACAATGAATGACATAAAAAATTCCTTCATCAGTCCCTGGGAAAGGCTGAAATAATATACCGTAAAGATCTTATGATACAAAACCCACACTCCTATCGAAAAACCTATCCATAAAATAAGTACAACTGTTCCGCTCATCTTCCGTTCCTCCATTTCCTTTTTTCAGTCCCATGGGCAAAATGCCCGCAGAACACCTTAAACTCCGCTTAATAGTCCCATATTTGCCATTCCGCAGGCAGCTTTGTTTTCAGGCTTTGTTTTCCGTCTTTCCCTTCCGTATTTCACGCTCTGCATTCTTCCATTCTGCATAATGGAATCAGATAAGTCTTCGGCACTGCGTACAAATTATGAAACATAACGCTCTATACAGTAGAAAACCTGTCCCGCCTGGATACCATATTCCGGCAGACTGTTACCGGCAATGATGGTTCCGTCCGTCCTGCATACCAGTTCCAGGCTTCCCGCGGACAGGCTGCATATAACATACACTTCCTCTTCATTCTGCCCCATATAAAGCATTCCGCTCCTGTCCTCCGCAGTCTCTATAACGCCAAACTCCCCACCCCACTCATAACTGTCCGCATCCGAAAAAATGCTGAGCGAGAACTCCGAGGAGCCGTCGCTCCACCTGCCCGCAAGCCCATAAACACTGTCCCAGTTAAGGTCAGAGGTGTAAAACCATGGGATGGGAGAATCATTTTCATAATAATCCTCTGTTTCCCCTATCTCCCCGTCCAGAATGGTTTCGCTGTATAAATCATACCTCGCTTTCGTAATGCGGTTCACCTGCTGGTAAAGCTGATGCCCATATACGGCGAATATCCCATTCCCGTCCTCCGCCTCATACAGCATAACCGGCATGTAGAAATCCCCCACATACATGATGCCGTCCCCGGCCAGTGTCCATACCGCGTTGGAATAATCGGCATTGGATTCGCCATAACTGACAATCAGTTCCTGGATACCGTCCTGATCCATGTCGTGCAGCGCATACTCGCAGTTTATGCCATATTCCTGCTTTACATCCCAAATAACGTCCAGATAGCCATAGCCTTCGTAATAGTATTGGTCGTATTCATCCGGCCAGTCTTTCTCTCCGGAAACGCCGCTTCGCGAACCGGAGGACGAAGCCGTCTGACCATTTTCTCCTGCTCCTGCCGTCTCGTCATCTTCCCCGGATCCTGCCAACCAATCATCCCCTGAACCGTCGTCTGTCCAGTCATTGCTGTCGAACTGCGCCTCCCACCCGGCCATAGAGCTCTTAATTCCTATGGTTACAGCCAGCTGCGCCGCCAGGCTAATCGCTATGCTTACCCCGGCAACCGCCGCTACGGCTATGGCAATACGCTTTCCGGATGGATCCGGTTTCGGCTCCCTACCCATAAGCGCCTGGTCCACATGCTGCATGTAAATCCTGTTAAAACGCTTTGCAAACAGAATCTCCGCAGTCAGTCCCCATATCCCGACTATCCCTCCTGCCGCTGCCGCCGCAAGTCCCAATGTGGGATGGGAAAAAATAACCGCCATTGCTGCCAGGTAGATTGCCAACACCAGAATTAACGGAACCCAGAGCGCCTTCAGCCAGTTCTTCCACACATTCCGATAGACTGCATGTATAAAAGCTCCAAAAAATGCGGCCCAGTTCATTTTATCCTTACCGCCCTGGCGGAGTCTCTCGAATTCTGCCAGATAATAGTCCGCTTTCTTTCCGATAATCTGAGCGGCTTCCTGAAGGGATGCTGTTTTTCCTGCTGTGGGGGGCGGCGGTGCAAAAGCGGAGTTCTGACCCTGGTTACTGTCCGGCGGCGATGTTGGCGGCGGTGCCGGACCGGGTACGAAGGCGGGCTCAGGACAGGGATTTGGCATAGAGGCAGGGCCGGACGCAGTTTCTGGCTCAGGGGCAGAAACTGACACAGGGACAAAACCCGGCACAGGTTCAGTCTCTGACGCAGCAGCAGACACAGATCCTGGCGTATGCATAAGTTCTGACGCAGTGATAGTCCCCGTCGCAGACACAGGCTCCAGAGAAACCCTTGCGCCGCAGCTGCTGCAGAACATGCTGCCCTCCTGCAGTTCCTTTCCACATTTTGAACAAAACATAGCAATACTCCTCTCTCTTTTGATGTTTTTCATTATACTCGGGCAGGGTGACAGAAATTGTCATTGTGGAGATTTCGTGAAAACATTTCTGCCTTCATTGTAACTATCTACCAGTTACTCATTCATTTCAGAAGTAAACGGTAGATAATGAGTACCTATACAAAACTAGAGCAAACCTATATGATAGAAACAGATTTGCTCCAGCCTTTATTTCACTTCATTCTTACCAGGCTT
>CAJTSY010000245.1 GCA_910578995.1 uncultured Acetatifactor sp. | reverse complement strand
TGATGCGGTCATCTAAGGAATAAGGTATATCAGAAAAAAGGCAACTGCTGCAGGGCAAATGCTTCCGGTCAGGCGTATAGATTGTTGACAGATAGTCGGTATACCGATATAATGCAAGAGAGCCATAAAAGAAGAGGAGGCGAGAACCTATGACCCTACAGACTTATCTTGACAGTAAAAATATCACAAAATACCACCTTTCAAAAATCAGCGGTGTGCCGAAAACCACGATTTTGGACATATGTGCCGGGCGTAGCAGTTTGGAACGCTGCTCTGCAAGGACTGTGCGGCAGCTGGCAAAGGCACTGGACTGCTCCATGGAGGACATTATGGCGATGGCAGAGGAACAGCCGGAGACCGAAACACCGGAGACCGAAGAGTCGGAGGATGACAGCTACCTGGAATGCGGCCTGCCTCCCTTTTTGCAGGAATCAGTAGAGGCTATGGCTGCGGCCTGGCAGAAACTGGACGCCGGGGAGGAGTATCTGCGTTGGGACTGCGATTACTGCAGCCTGCAGAGCGACATCAACAATGCGGAGGTCAATCAGCTTATAAGTTCGGAACAGGCATGGTATTTGAGGGAAAAATATCTGGGAATGGAAAGGGTGTGACCAAATGGCAGTCATTGATTTTACGCAGCTGCCCAGACGGAATAAAATGTATGCAGGCGCTAACGGAAATAAAATCTGTGTGATATACGAAGGCTCGCCCTATATGCTGAAATTTCCGCCCACGGCAAAACGAAATAAAGATATGAGCTACAGCAACAGCTGTTTTTCGGAGTATCTTGGATGCCAGATTTACGAGAGCATTGGTATTCCAGTGCAGAAGACAATGCTTGGCACCTATAAGGTGAAGGACAGAGAAAAAATTGTGGTAGCCTGCGGCGATTTTACAGAACCGGGGGTGATTCTGCAGGACTTTGCTTCCCTGAAAAATCAGATGATTGATTCGGAACGTAACGGCTACGGCACGGAGCTGTCGGATATATTGCTGACCTTTGAGGAACAGACTGCCATTGACCCTATCGCTCTAACAGAACGTTTTTGGGATATGTTTATCACGGATGCTTTTATCGGCAACTGGGACCGGCATAATGGAAACTGGGGATTTTTGTATGATACCCGGACGGATGAAATGACTCTGGCGCCGGTTTATGATTGCGGAAGCAGCCTCTACCCGCAGGCGGATGAGATGATTATGGAAGCGGTATTGGCGAAGCCCGGCGAGCGGAAGGTCCGCATTTATGAAATCCCCACATCTGCCATTCTGCAAAACGGAAAGAAGCTCAAATATTTCGACTTTATATCCTCCCTCCAAAATGAGGGCTGTAATCAGGCGCTGAAGCGGATAGTTCCGCGAATCGATATGGCCCGCATTCGGCAGATTGTGGAGGACACGCCTTTTATCAGCGACTTGCAGCGCAGGTTTTACCTTGCAATGCTGTCAGAGCGGAAACGGCTGATTCTGGATTTCTCACTGGCAGCACTGGAAAAAACGGAAAGGGAAGCGAAAAATGGCGGGCAGTAAGGCAGGAGTGACTACTAGAGGAATAATACAATGGTGTTCCAGCTGCCCTGGAAGCTGAGAAATGATACGGCATCCGCGGAAAAATAAACGGGGGGAAGCGCCATGGATTTGAGGAAGGATGCAGACAGAATTATAAAGGCCGCGTTACAGAAGGTGATGCCGGATGAGGCGGTGGAGCAGGCGCTGCGGGGGAAAGCTTTCGGCGGCGTGTATCTGGTGGCTGCGGGAAAAGCGGCATGGCAGATGGCGGCCACGGCGGCACGCATTTTGGGGGACAGGCTGCAGGCAGGGGTATGCGTGACGAAGTACGGGCATGTGAAGGGCGCTATCCCGAAAGTCCGGTGTTATGAGGCAGGGCATCCCGTGCCGGACGAGAATTCTTTCAGGGGCACCCGGGCGGCTTTGGAGCTGGTCAGCGGTTTAGGCCGGGAGGATACGGTGGTTTTCCTGCTGTCAGGGGGAGGCTCGGCGCTTTTTGAAAAGCCTCTCATGGACGGGGGCGAGCTTGCTGACATAACGGCGCAGCTTCTCGCCTGCGGAGCGGACATCAGGGAGATGAACATCATACGCAAGCGGCTCTCCGCCGTCAAGGGGGGCCGCTTTGCGCAGATTTGCGCCCCTGCGAAGGTGTACAGTATTGTGCTCAGCGACATACTGGGAGATCCTCTGGACATGATTGCTTCCGGTCCCGCATATCCCGACAGCAGCACCTGCGGGCAGGCACTGGCCATTGCGGAGAAATACCGGCTCCGGCTCAGCGCCCGGGCGATGGAGCTGTTAGAGGTGGAGACGCCGAAAGAACTGGACAATGTGGAGACTGTGGTTACGGGAAGCGTCAGGAACCTGTGCCTTGGGGCCGCGCAGGCCTGTGAGGCTCTGGGGTATCATCCGCTGATTCTCTCGGATCAGCTGTGCTGCGAGGCCAGGGAGGCGGGAAGCTTTCTGGCCTCCGTTGCGAAGACACATCAGGATTCGCGGCAGAGCCTGGCATTCCTGGCAGGGGGCGAGACCATCGTGCATCTGTCCGGAACCGGGAAGGGAGGCCGGAACCAGGAACTGGCACTGGCCGCGGCGGAGGGCATCTCCGGATTGAGGGACACTGCCGTGTTCAGCATCGGCAGCGACGGGACGGACGGCCCCACGGATGCCGCCGGGGGGTATTGCGACGGGGGGACGAAAGCGCGCCTGCTGTCCCGGGGGATCGATATTTATCAGGTATTGCAGGACAACAATGCCTATATGGCACTGGGGGAAGCAGGGGGGCTGATCAAAACGGGGCCGACCGGAACCAATGTGAATGACGTTGCGGTGGTGCTGATTAAGAGGGATGA
>CAJTSY010000244.1 GCA_910578995.1 uncultured Acetatifactor sp. | reverse complement strand
AACCAGAGAGCCAGAACTGCTCTTCGCGAGAACCGGAGAGCCAGAACTGTCCTTCGCGAGAACCGGAGGCCCTGCACCGTCCGCTGCGTGAGCTGAAAGGTTTCAGGAATATGTACAAAGCGGTGGAAGCCACCATCGCCAAAGGTTTCGGCGGCAAGGCGGACTACGAAAATCCGGAATTCCGGATGATGATGGCCTCTTCTGCGGGTTCGCCCCTGCGCAGCATGCAGATTTCCGGCGGTATGAAGGGCGGGCTGCTGCCCGGCATGTTGGAGATAGCCAACGGACACTTCTTCCGGGGCCTCTGGAAAATGATAAAAGGATGACATGAAATTGATTTTCAGAATTGAAATACCGCCCCAAAAGATTTATAATCGAATGAAATAGGAAGACGAGGAGAAAGAAACATGATTACAGAGGCCTTTGACAATCAGTCCCCGGCAATCATTAATCCCCAGACCAGGGAAGACGTGTCGCGGGTGGACGCGTGCATCCTGACCTTTTCCCATGTGATTGAAACCTTTGTCCTGGAAAATTACGATTATAAACAGATTGCGTCGTTTTCGTTCGCGACGGGCAATACGCCCATTTTACCGCAGCTGTTACACCAATTGGAGAAAAAACGATGGAATATAAGCTGATTGCCGTGGACATGGACGGGACGCTGCTTGACAGCAGGGGACAGATTACGGACAAAACGATTCAAACCGTCAGAAGGGTGGCCGAAGCAGGCATACTGTTCACCGTCTGCACCGGGAGGCCCATCCAGGGAGTGGAGAAATACAACGAAATTCTGCGTCTGAAGGGACCGGCCATCACCTATAACGGCGCAGTGATTGTGGATATGGAAAGCCGGGAAACGCTGTTTGAACAGGGACTGCTGCGCAGCGACGCCGGGAAAATTATAGAGCTCGGCCTGCAGTATGATACCACCATGTGCATCTGGGCAGGCGGCCGGCTCTACGGGAACAGGTTAAACGACAGAATCCACGATTATAAAAAGCTTTCCGGTGTGGAACCGGTCCTTGCAAAGAATTTCGACCAGCTGTTGGATAAGGGCATCACAAAAATCCTGTGGTATGATGACGAAAAACGGATTCGGGAGGCGGTAAACGGTATTTCGGCAAAGCTGTTTACGGAAGTCACATACTGTACGTCACAGCCTGCCTTTTTGGAGTTTTTCAACAGGAATGTGTCGAAGGCAAAGGCAATGGAGAAAATCGGCGAACGCTGCGGCATCCGGCGGGAGGAAATGATTGCCATCGGCGACGGGCTCAATGACCTGGACATGATAGAGTATGCGGGCATGGGGATTGCAATGGGCAACGCGCAGGAGGAGGTCAAAAAGCATGCCCGGTTCATAACAGCCTCCAACGACGAGGATGGGGTGAGCAAGGCGATCGGGAGGATTCTGGGGTGGCAGGGCTGATCTACAGAGATGGACGGAAGTTTACGGAAAAGGATATAGTACAGGAGGGACAAAAATCATGAATGAACTAATCATTATCTTAAACACCACCGAAGGAGCAAAAAGATGGAAAGCCTGACAAAAAACAGACAGAGCAGGGAAACAATAGCAAAGATGGTGGAAAAATACT
This sequence comes from uncultured Acetatifactor sp., assembly GCA_910578995.1. GTDB lineage: Bacteria > Bacillota > Clostridia > Lachnospirales > Lachnospiraceae > Acetatifactor. The sequence goes on along the minus strand of CAJTSY010000244.1, from coordinate 1,265 downwards.
TTACACCGCTTAAAATGGAGCATTTTCACGAGCTGACAGAGGGCTATTTCAATATGGCATATGAAATCCATCTGAGTGATGGGAAAGAGCTGATACTGAAAATTGCGCCACCCAAAGAAACCCGCGTTATGACTTACGAAAGAAACATCATGTTCAGCGAAGTGGAAGCCATGGGAATGGCCGCCCATGCCGGCGGGATACCTGTACCGGAAGTCCTGGGTTACGACGACAGCTGTACCATCTGCGGTTCGCCGTATTTCTTCATGGAAAAATTAGAGGGAAAAAGCCTTCATTCCATAAAAGGCGGACTCACGCCGGAGCAGATTGAAAGCATTTATGCGGAAACGGGAAGAATCAACAGAAAGATAAATGCCATATCCTGCCCGACCTTTGGCTATCCCGGGCAGAGGGAGTTTCAGGGAGAGGAATGGTATCCGGTTTTCCGCAGGATGATGGAGGCGGGGGTAAAGGACGTGGAGCAGGGAAACGTGGACCTGAAAATCCCGGTGGATGAAATGCGGCGCTGTCTTGACAGGGACAGGCCCGTTTTCGACGAGGTGAAAGATCCGAAGCTAGTGCACTGGGACTGCTGGGACGGGAATATCTTTGTCCGGTCAGGGAGAGTGACAGGCATCATAGACTGGGAGCGGAGCATTTGGGGTGACCCCCTTATGGAAGTGGGATTCCGCACCTATTCTGATAATACCTGCTTTCAGAGAGGCTATGGAATGGGAATCCTCACTGAAAACCAGGAGCGCAGGGCATTGTGGTATGATGTGTATTTGATGCTGTTGGTGGCGTTGGAGTGTGAATACAGAAAGTATGAGACCATGGATATGTATGACTACGCCACACAGCTGTTGGTGAGGCAGTTTGGAAAAATACGGAAAAATCTGACCTGTAGGCATTTCTGATAAAAAGCATTAGAGGTTAGAAAACAGGAGAAACTGAAGCCATGGAAAATATGGAAAAATGGGATTTATACACAAAATACCGGGAAAAGACCGGAAAAGAGCACATTCGGGGAGAGAAGCTTCCGGAAGGCTTCTATCATCTGGTGGTACATGTGTGGATACGCAACCACAAAGGTGAATACCTTATCTCCAAACGTTCTGCTGCTCGGCCCACATTTCCGCTTATGTGGGAATGTGTAGGCGGCTCGGTTCTAAAGGGGGAAAGCAGCATGGAAGGCGCGCTCAGGGAGATAAAAGAGGAAGTGGGCCTGGATCTGGATCCGAAAGCCGGCAGACTGCTTTTTACGAAAA
>CAJTSY010000243.1 GCA_910578995.1 uncultured Acetatifactor sp. | reverse complement strand
CCCAACCATAATGGCACACATACATGCCTCACATCATCTACCATAATATACTTGATTGAACTGGCTGTCATACTCAGTGTAATGTGGATTGGCGCAATCCCGACACAACGCCCGGCTGTTTCTTGGGCCAAAGGAGATTCCGGGTGCAGAGAAACACCGGGATAAGATTCAGGAGACTTATGAGGAAGAATGCCAAAGATTGCATTGACTTTTTAACTGTTGGGACATAAACTGAAGGAAAGAGTATTGAGTATACCGTCTTGAAGCCTGGCAGGTTTGTGGAATTCACGGGCTTTAATCACATATATAAAAGAAAAGGAGCTGATAATGATGGCAAAATCCCCGTATACCCCGCCTGAGGACTGGACTTCGGAGCAGATTCAGGCAAAACTGGAGAATCTCATCAATCATGTGGAGCGTTTGAAAGACGACTGGTGGGACAATGATTTGAAAGGGCTTATCAATGTCCACGGCATATTCTCACCGGAACTGGCCCGGGCTGCCCTGGAGAAGGAGGTGTACCGCCCCAGCGAGATTTATTACCATGCCCCGGAGGACGTGCGGGACGGCCTGATTGCCAGACTGCTGGAGACAGAGGATTCTCATACGGCGGGAAATCTGATGTGCTGCCTGGCCATGCAGGGGGACGATAAGGCGCTTGAGACTCTCTATGAACTGGAGCAGCACCCACGCCCCTGGCGGGAAAAGCTGTATGTGGGCCCTTCGGTGTACGCCCAGTGCGGCGGCTGGACCTTTGACAAAGCCGGAAAGAGGAGGCAGCTGAATTTCGATACCTGCTATCCCCTCGTTAAGGGGGACAGAACACAGGATGGCGCCGTTCATATTTTCCGCCCCAGAAAGGATCGGTGCCCGGAGTGCGGCGGCAGGCTGTCGGATTTTCTGGTGTTGGACGGACGGGATGAACGTCTGCGCTTTCTGGGGATAGACGGCATATTCACTGCCACTGCCTGCCTTGGCTGCATCCCATGGGCCAGCCCGTCCTATTCCCGCTTTACACTGGACGGAGGCAGCATACCTATTTTCCCTTATGAGGGAAGCGGCGAAGAAGCCATGGAGGACGAGGATGTGGAGCAGATGGGGGACAACCCCTATGTGCTTGCCGGTGAGCCGGCGCCCCTTTTCTATGGGGCGGACTGGGACGAGGCCAGCACCATTGGCGGCTTCCCGTTCTGGATCCAGGACTGGGAATACACCCCTTGCCCTGACTGCGGCAGGCCCATGAAGTTTGTGGCCAAGCTTTCATGGGAGATGCTGGACTTTATGGAAGGATACTGCTATGTGGAGGTATGCCCGGAGTGCCAGGTGGCCTCCATGCACCATCAGCAGACCTGACGAGCGGAAAATTGGCTATTTTGGAGCTGTATTTGCGGTTTTCTGGTGATTTGGTGTACCAATAACACGGGAAATGGGAACATCGGGTTTCTGGCAAAAGAAGGAACCGTGACACAGGTGAAATTCTGGCTGGCAGGCTATCTGGAACAGGGCTTTTTTAAAGAATTGAGCGCCTGGGCTGATATCACCGCCCAGATAGAAAAGCTTACGGGTAGGATGGAAAAAGAAAAGAGAAAGGAAGAGAAGAAGCATGGGAAGGTATTTTAGCGATGTGGTGGATCAGGCCATCCAAGACCTTTATTATTGCTGTGATAACGACAAGGCAACAGCGGCGGCGGACGCATTATTGCTTGCGGCAAAGGAAGATGACGGGGATGCCTGCTATTTCCTCTCTCGCTGCTTTTCCGGCTCCTGTTACAGCTGGGAATACCATCCCTTTGAAGAAAACGAGGCGGCGGCCTACGCCATGCTCCATCAGGCGATCTCCCTGGGCAGCGCCGCTGCGGTTCTGGGAGCCCTGCGCATGGATATGCTGACACCGGAGCTTAAGGAGATCATGCCCGTTGACAGCATTCAGGAGGCATGGGAGATAATCCTTGAAAAAGCCGAAAACGGCTGCGCCTTCTGCCAGTACATGATCGGGAACACCTATTATTTTCTGGACATCATTGAGATCAAGGAGCTGAAGGAAAGCGATTTTCTGGGCAAAGAGGCATGGGACGACTGGCGGCGGTGGGCGATGGAACAGAGCATCCCCTGGTTTGAAAAGTCATTTGCCGACGGTATGATCCTGGCGGGCCGGAATTACTGCCATTATTACCAGCATGGCAGAGGAAATTTGATTCCGCCGGAGCCGGAAAAGGAAGTTCCCATTATGCGCCAGGGCGCGGAACGGGGCTACCCGGAGTGGATGTATGCCTATGCCCATTATCTGGCCTATACAGAGGATAACGATAAAGAAGCTCTTCCCTGGGCGCTGAAAGCGGCGGAGGCAGGACATCTCTGGAGCTGGCATATCATAGGGGATATTTATTGGAACGGCAGGGCGGTGGAGCGCAATCTGCCCTATGCCCTGGAGTGCTAAGAAAAGACTGCCAGCTACGGTAACGACAGCTATGCCTGCCGCCAGCTGGGACGCTTGTATTTTCACGGCTGGGGACGAAAGCGGACTATGCGCGGGCGGTTCAGTGGCTGGAGAGGGATGAGGAATCGGAATATGTCAAGTATGATCTTCTGGGAATCTGCTATCTGCTGGGGCGCGGCTGCCGGCAGGACCCGGCGCGGGGAAAGGCTTTTTTGGAGAAAAGCCAGGATTCGCCCTATAAAAGCTATGGTCTGGGGATGATGTATGCCGAGGGGATCGGTGTGCGGGAGAACATTGAAAAGGGCGTGGAGTATCTGAAAGCGGCGGGAAATCATGAGCCGGCAGTCGAGGCGCTGAAACATTACAAGAAAAGCCTGTTTGGGGTATGGCGGAGGAAATAGTCCAGCTAAGAAATGTCAATAGGAAATTTCATAACAGTCTCGGA
>CAJTSY010000242.1 GCA_910578995.1 uncultured Acetatifactor sp. | reverse complement strand
CAATGGACGAAATCGTCTTCCGCATAGACAGAAAAGAAGCTTACCGGGTCTACGACAGATTCGAGGAGGATGAGATTACGGTGACATCCCGGGGAGATTTCGAGATCCGTATGTGCTGTTCCGTGGACGACTGGGTTTTCGGGCTGATTCTGTCTTTTGGGCCATCTGCCACAGTGCTTGGTCCGGAATGGGTGCGGGAAGAACTGGAGAAAAGGATCCGGCAGATGGCGGAGATTTACGGCGTCTGATTGTTTCGGACGAGACTTATATCATATATAAACCGGCCCGGGCAAGGGAAGATGCGGAACCAACAAATAGAAGGGAATAAAAATAGATGAAATTACTAAACATTGCCTTATTGCAGACTGCCCCCTGCAATACACTGGAAGAAAATCTGGAAAAGGGTATCCGGAATTGCATCCGGGCAAAGGAAATGGGCGCGGATATTGCGCTTTTTCCGGAAATGTGGAGCAACGGCTACCGCATTTATGACCGTCCTGTAAGCGAATGGAAAGCGGAGGCTGTCTCGGCAGACAGCGATTTCGTGCAGGCCTTTGGAAGCCTTGCAAGGACGCTTCATATGGCCATCGGTATCACTTTGCTTGAAAAATACGGAGATGCTCCCCGCAATTCCCTGATTCTTTTTGACAGATTTGGAGAGCGGAAGATGACTTATGCCAAAGTGCATACCTGCGATTTTGATGTGGAGCGGAATCTGACGCCCGGGGAAGGTTTTTATGTCACTGCACTGGACACGGCATGCGGGGAGATAAAGGTGGGCGCCATGATCTGTTACGACAGGGAATTCCCTGAAAGCGCCAGGATTCTGATGCTGAAGGGGGCGGAGCTCATCCTTGTGCCAAATGCCTGTCCCATGGAAATCAACCGTCTTTCTCAGCTCCGCGCCAGGGCTTATGAAAACATGACGGCCATTGCCACCTGCAATTATCCGGAAGCGGTGCCTGACTGCAACGGCGGTTCCAGTATCTTTGACGGTGTGGCGTACCTTCCCGAACTGGAGCATTCGCGGGATACCTGCATTCTGCAGGCGGATGGGAAAGAGGGGATTTACATGGCCGGGCTTGATGTGGAGCAGCTGCGCAGCTACCGTGAAAAGGAGGTGCACGGAAATGCCTACCGCCATCCCGGGAAATACGGGCTGTTAGTCGACACAAAAATTGCCGCTCCGTTTGTCAGGCAGGATTATCGGGAGTAGGGAAGTATGCGGCAGGGATGGAACAGTTTGCAGAAAGGGGCAGTATTTCAATGAATTATCATTTAATCCGTCTTATAGATAAACCGGAAATAAAGGATAAAGCCGCGGAATGGTTCCATGCAAAAATGGGGCATTCCCTTAGATGCGTATCGGGAAAGCATGGAAGAGTGCCTGAGGGCGAAAAGTCCGGTTCCCCAGTGGTATGTTGCGATGGAAAACGACAACATTATCGGCGGACTGGGCGTGATTGATAATGATTTTCACGACAGAAAAGACCTTGCACCCAATGTCTGTGCGGTTTACACGGAAGAAGGGAAACGGGGCAGCGGCGTGGCCGGCGCACTGTTAAATTATGTCTGTTCCGACATGAAAGAGAGGGGAATCTCCACGCTTTATCTTCTGACAGACCATACTTCTTTCTATGAACGGTATGGATGGGAATTCTTCTGTATGGTGCAGGGGGATGGCGAGGCTGGTCTGTCAAGGATGTACATTCACAGGAGCTGAATTTTTGGAGGGCAGTTTTGCAGGGGAGCTTTTTAGCCTGACCCGGGGCAGTTTTTATAGATGGGAACTGCAGTTACTAATACAAAAATAAACAGGAGGCGCTAAAATATGTTCAGAGAACTTCGCAGAAAAAAGCAGGAATTGTCCCTGGAAGAAAGCATTGACATCCTTAAAGAGGGAACATCAGGGGTTTTGGCCCTGTGCGGCGATGAGGATTACCCTTACGCCGTGCCTATCAGCTATGTGTACCAGGACTCAAAACTGTATTTTCACGGGGCGAAAAGCGGTCATAAAATAGATGCGGTGAGAAAATGGGAGAAAGCCTCCTTCTGCGTCATCGCCCGGGATGAGGTGGTACCGGAAAAATATACCACCCTGTTCAGAAGCGTGATTGTTTTTGGCAGAATCCGTATCCTGGAAGAGGAAACGGAAATCAGAAATGCGGCACAGGCGCTGGCCGTAAAATACTGTCCGGATGACAGTGAGACAGGGCGGAGGAACGAAATTGACAGGTATTGGGAAACGCTGTGCATGATGGAATTATCTGTGGAGCATATCACCGGAAAAGAGTGTATAGAACTGGTGAAAGCAAGGCAGTGACGGTAGAAGGATTTTCCGGGTATGCCTGCAATGCCGGTAACTGCGGCAATTATGGTATATCAAAAAAGAGGAAAAGATTAAAAATATGACACACTGATGTCATATTATGCGGAGTATACTGGATTTATTCCTGAGGGAGCCAGACAAAAGCGGCAGGCAGGCCTGCCAGGTACCCTGAACCGGAACCGAAGACAAAAAACATTGCGGAATGAAATCCAGGAGGACAACATCATGGAAAACAACACAAAACAGGAACTGAAAATCTGCCAGAGCTGCGGGATGCCCATGCAGGAAGACCAGTACGGAAGCAACCGGGACGGCAGCAGGAATGAGAAGTACTGTTGCTACTGCTATAAAGACGGGGCATTTGCCCAGGACTGTACCCTGGAGGAGATGATTGAATTCTGCGCACCCTTCGAGGTGGAGGGCGGCAGGGCTAAGACGTTGGAGGAAGCAAAGGCCATGCTCGGCGAATACTTCCCCACACTGGAGCGCTGGAGGGCATAAGGAATTGTCACACCCTGTTCCTGGATACAAGGATAACACTTGAGCCTGCTGTTTCCCTTT
>CAJTSY010000241.1 GCA_910578995.1 uncultured Acetatifactor sp. | reverse complement strand
ACGCCCATATGTTCCCGACAGAACAGATACAAATGGCAGAGTTGTTGAACGCAGAATTTAAGGAGGGTACAGAAGCATGAGCGGCACACACAAATATCCAACAATCAGTTTTCGCATTTCTTCCAGAGAAAGGGAAGAAATCGAAGCAAAGATTTTTGCAAGCGGCATGAAAAAGAAAGATTATTTTGTCCGTTCCTGTATTTACAATCGTGTATGTGTGGTAGGGAAGAAAGAAACGGTATATCAGATTGTGGAAAAATTACAGGAAATGCAGAGCTGAATATTCCGGCTTCCGTGCCCCTGCTGTCCGGTGATAGGAAACCGCAAAGCCGTTTTTAAGGAAACCGGCATTCCGGAGCTGGAAACCATTAGCATATATCCTTTAGAATGTAAGCATGCACCGTAAGGTGTAAATACATTCTAAGGGAGGGTCAATATCATGACCAAATATCGAGAGATTCTGAGATTATCAAATCTCGGTCTCAGCTAGCAAAGCATCGCTGACAGCTGCGGTGTCTCCAAGAAAACAGTTAACCGTGTCCTCAAGAAAGCCAAAGAAATAAACATTTCCTGGCCGCTTGATGCCAACGACACCGATGCTGTGCTTGCAGAAAAGCTGTTCCCATCTGCTGACAAACCCACTGCATCCAATAAACGGATGCCCGACTTTGCTTACATCCGTAAGGAACTTCTGCGTAATGGTGTAAGCAAAAAGCTGTTATGGACTGAGTACATGGAGGACTGCCGTGCAAATGGCGAAGAACCCCTCATGTATTCCCAGTTCTGCTACCACATCCAGCAGGATGAGCAGAAACACCGTGCAACCATGCATATCAGCCGGAAACCCGGCGAGCAGGTTGAGGTTGACTGGGCAGGTGACCCTGCCACGGTCATCGACCCGGATACAGGCGAGATCCTGAAAGCCTATGTCTTTGTCGGCGTCATGACCTACAGCCAGTATGCATACGTCGAAGCGTTTCTGGACATGAAGCAGAAATCCTGGATCTCTGCCCATGTACATATGTATGAATACTTCGGCGGCGTTGCCAAAATCTTAGTGCCGGATAACTGCAAGACTGCCGTTGTCCACAATGGCGGCTGGAAAGACCAGCAAATCAATGAGACCTACCAGGAAATGGCGGAGCATTATGGGACAGCCATTATCCCGGCACGTGTCAGGACTCCAAAGGACAAGCCCAATGCGGAAGGAACTGTAGGGATGATATCCACATGGATCACTGCAGCCCTCAGGGATGAACAGTTCTTTTCCCTTGCCGGACTGAACCGGGCAATCAGAGAGAAGCTGGAACTGTTCAACCACAAACTCTTTCAGAAGAAAGAGGGCAGCCGGATCAGCTTGTTTCTTGAGGAAGAAAAGCCATTTCTGACACCGCTGCCTGCTACCCGCTTTGAACTGGCAGACTGGAAACAGGCTACCGTCCAGTTCAATTATCACATAAGTATAGAAAAAATGCTATACTCCGTGCCATATGAATACATCAAAAAGAAAGTTGATGTACGGGTAACGGAACACACAATTGAAATTTTCTACAACCATAACCGCATCGCTTCCCACCGCCGCCTTACCGGGCGCCCCGGGCAGTACAGCACAATCACGGAGCATATGCCGCAGGATCACCAGAGATATCTGGAATGGAACGGCGACCGTTTCCGCAAATGGGCTGAGCGGATTGGCATAAACACGTACACTGTGGTAAATGCAATACTTACTTCCAAACCCGTGGAACAGCAGACCTACCGGAGCTGTATGGGGCTTCTGAAGCTGGCTGAAAAGTATTCAGACAGCAGACTGGAAGCCGCCTGTAAAAAGGCATTGTCCTTTACGGCTTCGCCCAGTTACAAGAGCATAAGCAACATTCTTGCAACCGGTGCTGACCGGACAGATCCATCCGAAAATGGATCCGGAACCACGAAACAGAAAGTAAAAGGCATCACCCGTGGTGCCGACTACTATCGGAGGTAAACGCATATGACCAATCAGAGTACAATTGATAAATTAATTGAAATGCGTCTCACTGCAATGGCGGATGCATTCCGTAACCAGACCGACGATCCGAGGCTTAAGGAAGTTCCTTTTGAAGACCGGTTCGGTATGCTGGTGGATATCGAATTCAGCAGCCGCAAGAACAACCGTTTAAAGAGGCTGATCCGGAATGCCGCATTCGACCAGCCTGATGCCAGCATTATGGATATCAACTACACATCCGGGCGCAAGCTAAACAGGGAACTCATTAAACGCCTTGCCACCTGCGAATATATCGCTGAACACCGGAATCTTTTCATCACCGGTGCAACAGGCTGTGGGAAGACTTACATGGCCTGTGCCTTTGGCATGGAGGCATGTAAACAGTATTTCAACACCAGGTATGTCCGCCTGCCCGACCTGCTCATTGATCTGGAAATGGCGCGGTCTGACGGCAGCTACAAGAAGACGATGGCCAAATACGCCAATCCCTTGGTGCTAATCCTGGATGAATGGCTTCTCCTGAAGCCCACGGAGACGGAGCAGAGGGATATCTTCGAACTCCTGCACAGAAGACGGAAGAAATCATCTACCATCTTCTGCTCCCAGTATGAGTATTCTGACTGGTATGAGCAGCTTGGCGGAGATGACAGCCCACTTGCCGATGCCATCATAGACAGAATCGCTCATGACAGTTATATGATCAACATCACCAGCATTGATCCCCAGAATGACAAATCAATGCGTGAGGTATATGGCTTAGATAAAGCATTACGCGAGTAAACTCGCAATAACGGTTTCCTGTATGCCGGACTGGCGGTTTCCGCCAGCCCGGATATGCGGTTTCACCGCACAAGAATATTCAGAATATGAGAACGAAATAAAATTTTATTTTTAAGTAGTATTTCATGTCACTTTACAAGATTGCAGAATGGTTCAC
>CAJTSY010000240.1 GCA_910578995.1 uncultured Acetatifactor sp. | reverse complement strand
GGAACCATATCCGGTAAACAGGGATTTTAAAGTAGAGATGTTGTCAAGCTCAATTTTGCTTTTCCCTAAAGCTGTCTTTTCCTTCAGGGCATCCTCGTCAAACTCCAGCTTATTGCCTTTGCCAATGGTAATGCCTGCTTTTGAGAGCAGATTGCCTGCCTTCTCCGTTATGCCGGTCATCCACGCCGCATTGCGCAGCACATTCTTCGTTTCTGAATTTCCCGCCTGCTCCACCACGGCATTATAATCATCAACAAATGATTTGACCGCTTTTGTAATGGCATCCCAGTCATAATCCTCTACTTCGGTTTCTTCCCCAGTTTTCTCATCTTTTTTCTTGAATTTCTTTTTTTCATAAAGTGAAGCATTGCCTAACGCCTCTGCGGACTTTTTCAGAGAATCCGCACTGGAACGCATTAACGTCAGTGTCTTGGTGGAATCCCCTGTCTGCGACAGCTTATCCGCATCCTGCTTCGCATAGTACGCTTTCATCAGCTTTCCATAACTGCCGTTTTTAATCATGGCATAATCAGATACGTTAATCCCGCCCATGCCGCTGTCTATATAGGGAGCACCGCCGCCAAACAATGTTGAATAATCCATATTGGTGTTGTATCTGCTTGCGTAGCCGCTGTAACTGTTAATTTCTGACATATAGAACCACCTCCTACAAGCGCACATCCACATGGGCATAAACTGCTGCCTGTGCTGTTGTAACTTCCGGAACGGCTGTTTCAACAGGCTGCACATTTCCTGTCTGTGACCCGATGCCAGATACACCGCCCTGCGCTTTTTCTCCGTCTGCGCCGCTTTCCGCTGTCTTTTCGGCTGTGTTTTCTTCTTTTGCCCCGGCTGCCCTGTTGTCGTCCTGTTCTGCCGCAGCAGCTTCTTCCATCGCCTTATTTGCCTCTGCGAGCGTATTCATCTGCGATGCGGTAGCCGCCTGTGCTTTCTGCGTCACATCCGCAAGCTCCTCTTGCTTCTTTGTCACATCAGAGCCATGATTATTTTTGATTTCGGACTCCAATACGCCTGCCCTGCCCTCCATGCTGGTTGCCACGCTGCCCTGCACCTTTGCCTGTTTTATAGAAGAATCCGCAGAAATCATTGCCGTCATGCTTGCCTGAGAAAATCCGGCACTTTTACTGCCTGACTTGCCGCCCTTTGTTCCGCCCAGCATATCATCCATAGATGTTCCCTTTGCCTGTTGTTTCTCTTTACGCTGTTCCATTTGGTGCTGCCTTAACTGCATATTCAGGTCGCTGATCTGCTGCTGTATCTCCTGCCTTTTTTTCATCTTTTCTTCTAATGTCATATCCCCATTGGAAGAAAGTTCCTGCAGCTGCTTCTGTGCGTTGGCAATCTGGTTCTGGATGTTCCGACTGTAAGAATCCGTTGCCTGATTCATCCCCATCTGTCCCATTTGTGTGTTTGCTCCATTGATACCATTAATTTTCATAGTAGTGTCCTCCTATCTCAATATTTGAAATCCGTTTCACATATGAGAAAATCCTAATCTCTATCAATTTTATCGGGATATCATTTGTATAAACAAAGTGCCATGCTGTGAACCGCCCTCATTCTGTTGTGAACCCCTTACGCAACCTGAAGCATAATTCCTACCATAACCTCATTCCCATTTTGTTCAAATGACAGATCCCCCATATACTTCTTAGCCACCCTGAGCATATTCTTCAAGCCAATCCCATGCCCACTGCCTTTTTTTGTCGTGTACGGAAGTCCATCTGCTGGATTGGTGAAAAGTCTGCCCTCAAAGCTGTTGCTGATCATCAGCATAAAGACACTGTTTTTGCGGAATGCCTGAATCCTGATATACGGCTTTTCCCCATTTACCGATTCCATGCAGTTATTCAGCGCATTATATAAAATCACGCTTACATCAAAGGCATCCAGTTTTATATTTTCAGGATAACGGAAGTCGCACTCGAACCGGATTCCACGCATTCCGGCTTCTTTTTTCTTTTCCAAAAGAATCATATCCGTAACCGGATTCCCTGTCCGGATCTCAGGCGTAAGCTCCTTCCATTCTTTTTTCAGCCTCCCAAGATATGCCGAAGCCTCGGCGCTGTTGCCTGTTTCCATCAAACGTTCTATCATCTGGATATGGTTTCCCATGTCGTGGCGCAGGGAGCGGATGTCCCCATACAGTTTTTCAATCTCCCTGATATGTGTTTTTATCGTATTAATCTGGCTTTCCAAAAGCTCATGACCGGATTGCTCCTCCTGTGATGTCTTCCAGTTCTGGAAAATAATGGTTATCACAAGGACTGCCATGACGGATACCAGATAGTATAAAAAACAAAGCGCATCATAAAATCCCGTTGTTTCGGATTTAATCTGGTAAAAATGGAATACTGCATAGCCGGCTATCCCTGACAGGGACGGCACTGACAGCATCACAAGCTCCCTTCTTTCCATATATCTGTCCTTGCTTTCATATGCCCTGTTGACTGCCTTGACAGACAATAACAGGAGCAGGAAACTGAACAGGATACTCAGGATTCTTACTGCCGCATACAGCCCGTAGTGCAGCCATGCCCTCGCCGCCAGCCCCGGATTGAAAAGGACAATATCAAAAAAACGGTCCATAATCCCCGCCATAGAAGCAGACAGCCAGCGCAGCGAAAAAAACGTGACGGACAAAAATATCTTTTGGTTGATATTGCGCCTGTCCTCTGCGCACATCACGGCAAATGCCGCTAACGTGCCAATAAAATATGCAAGGATATTGTCTATCCGGGGCGGCATGATGTATAGAACCGTCATAACCACGCCATACGCTGCGCCTGCCTTAACCGCTTTGCTTCTGCCCGGCATATAGGGCGATACAAATATTCCAAGGCATATGCCCGCAGCGATAAGCTGCACAATAATTGATACATAAGACGTAATATTCCAACATAATTCTAC
>CAJTSY010000239.1 GCA_910578995.1 uncultured Acetatifactor sp. | reverse complement strand
CGGAACAGGGGACTCACCGGCTTAGTGAGATACAGATCCATCTCACCGCTCTTGATTTTGCCTGTAATGCCGTTCACCCCGAAAAAATACACCACCATATTCACGGCATTGATCAGGGAAAAAGTGCCGATATACAGAATCATCTCTCCCCGCCCCCAGTTCCCGATCCGCTCCACATTGGCGTAAACCGCTTCAAACACCGCCAGCTGAATCAGAAACAGGCTTCCGTCCACAAAAAACGGTCCCCAGAACCCCAGCCGGAACATCATCAGGTTCTGAAAGCGGATTTTGAGCAGGGCTTTCCATATCCTGAAATTTCTCATATTAACTCCTTTCGTCTCAACGGCTTAACGATAAATTCCTCCGGTCCTGCCGGTCCGGGGTTCACCGGATCCGGCCCTTCTTTATATTCCTGCGCCGTCATATTTTATACGGTATTTCCTCCACACTGCCATGACAGCCCCCTGTGTAAACACGCACCAGCCCGCCAGTATCACAAGCCCCCGCACCGCTTCCTCCTCACACCGCCCCGTGAACAGCATGGACGGCAGATAGGTCACATAATAAAAGGGCAGCAGCCTCATCACCCTGACCAGGGCCTCCGGAAACAGGGCCAGCGGAATAATGCTTCCCGTCACCAGGGCAGCCAGATTGTCCTTAATCATCAGAAAGGTGCTGATTTCCTCATATTTCAATGTCATGATGCCCAGCAGGAAATTCAGCTGTACCATAAAGAAAAGCCCCATTGCCGCCATCAGCAACCCACACCCGAAGATACTGACGCTGTGGGTAAATACAAACTGTATCCGGAAGACAAATACCCACACTGCCGCCGCAAACAGGTCAAATACCAGGTAAAACAGCACTACTCCCGCCTCCATGGCGGCAAAGTATCCCTCCAGGCTGACGGGCAGAACAATATAATTGGACAGTGTACCGTTGCGTATCCTGGCGCTGATCTCCCCGCTGATGCCCCCGGACATCTCCAGCCGGGCCAAAAAGGAACTGACAATATAGTAGGACAGCATCCCGTGAAACGTAAAATCAGCCACGGTATCCCGTTCTCTGAAGATCATCCCCCACAGCAGCCAGGCAAACAGAACCTTCGACACTGTAAACAGCATGTTGAACACCACATCCGCCCGCCATGCAAGCTGCGCCTTCAGATAGACGCGCATCACTTCCCTGTATTTTCTCATTCCGTCCAACTCCTTCCCTTATTTGCCCTCCCCTTCATACGCATCCCATGCCCCAAACGGCCGGAACCGAATCCGCCGGGCTCCAGGACTCTCCCGTACTGACCCGCTCCGCCGGGCTCTATACTCCTTCCGCATAAATCCGCTCCACCACCCTGCCTATCTCGTCCTCCTCCACGGTGAGGTCACTGGGGTGGTACTCCATCAGCCTCTGCAGAAGCTCCCCTGATTTCTCCTTTGGGACACGGATGACCTTTTTGTAAGGGCCCTCCTCCCTCACCGCCGCGCCCTCCGGCAGCGCCATGTCCTCCACCGGATGGCTGAAACTGACGGAAACCTGCCGGTCTCTCTGATATTTCTCAAAAAGTGCTTCCGTGCTGCCGTCATAGATCTTCGTTCCATGATTTACGACAACACAGCGCTCACAGAGCGACCTGATATCCTCCATGTAGTGGGAGGTCAGAAGGATGGTGGTTCCCCGCTTCCTGTTAATTTCCCGGAGAAACCTGCGGATCTGCCGGGAGGCTATCGCATCCAGTCCAATGGTAGGTTCGTCCAGAAACAAAATCCTGGGGTTATGGAGCAGTGCCGCTATCAGTTCCATTTTCATCCGCTCCCCCAGAGACAGGCTCCGCACCTGTACGTCCAACAGCTCCTCCACTCCGAAAAGCCGCGCAAACCACAGCTTCGTCTCCTGGAACTCCCGCTCTTTCAAACCGTAGATCTCCTTAAACAGACGCAGGGTATCGTTTGCCGTCAGCTCAAAAAACAGCTGGCTTTTCTGTCCCATTACAACGGCATACTGCCGTTTAAAATCATTTTTTAAATCGTTTGGATAAAAGCCCATTACCTCAATCTCTCCCGACGTAGGAGCGATAATGCCGGTGAGCATTTTCGTCAGGGTAGTCTTCCCTGCGCCGTTGGGTCCGATAAGGCCCACAAACTCACCTTCCGCCACCGTCAGGTTCAGATCCTTTACGGCTTCCCTGTACTCATATTCCCTTTTTACCAGACTCAGGATGCTCCCCCGCAGGCCTTCGCCTTTCACGACCCTGCGGTAGGTTTTCGATAACTTTTTGACCTCAATGATATTCATGCCTTCCTCCTTGGATTATCCAGGGCAACCCCTAAAGCAGCAGGGCATCCCCTAAAGTAACAGGGCAACCCCTAAAGCAGCAGGGCAACCCCTAAAGCAGCAGGGCAACCCCTAAAGCAACAGGGCTAACATAAAATGACCATGGTGTAAGGCCCTTCCGGCACATTCCACCATGGTCATCATAAACGGTATCATCAGGAGCATGCGTATTTTTTGCATCCTGTCACTGGTTTCCGGCAAAAAGACGGTCACAAAAATCCGGCATACACTAAAAGCATGACCCTGCAGCCATGCTTTTCCGTCCATTCCATTCACCGACATCAGAAGATATGGTTTTCCCTACCTTCTGCCGCTTTATATTATAATGAATTATCGGAATATGTTAAGCACCTGTTCAAACAGATTTACCGGCGAATTCCTACAGGTTCCTGCTTTGCAGACTTCACCCCTGGTATTATTTCTGCCGCAAAACAACAGCAAAAACTTTCCGGCATTTCTGTCCGGCAATATTTATTTTGCCCTGTTCACTTCTCCCACAATGCTTAACATAAAATCCTCCTCTTTCATAATAATGCAGGAAATAAATATTTCCTGCTGCTGAATATGTCTCTCTCAATTACATTGATATCCTAGCACATCTCTGAAAATATGTCAATAAAAACTT
>CAJTSY010000238.1 GCA_910578995.1 uncultured Acetatifactor sp. | reverse complement strand
CACGGTGATTGTGCTCTCTGTCTCCTCCGCTGTCAGGGAATATACCGGCTTTTCTTCCGCCGCCGGTACCGCGCTGTCCCCTGCTGCGCCGTCCCGGCTTATTGCTGCCGCGCCACGTTTCTCTCCTATCGTCAGTTCAAATTCCGGCCCCCTTTTCACAGCCCCCTTGTGGTGCCAGGTTTGTACCCGGATCACCTCCGGCATAGGTGCTGTAATCCGCAGGGTCAGATTGATGCCGTCTATGGTATTGCCCCGGCCGTTCACCACCGCCGTGGGGGCGCACAGGACAACCTCCTCCCCGGTGATCCTGCCCGAATAAATCTGCTGAGGCGAAAAACTGGCAAAGCCTTCCTTTAACAGCCAACATCCATTTTGAAATTTCATAACAGCCTCCTTGGTTTACACTTATGTGATTCCTATTGCATAAATCGAATACAGTTTCCGCTCCTCCTGACTCTTTGTATCAAGTATGCCTGCTAAATTTTCCGTTGTCAATGACTATAGTTGTCTTCTATACCGCACAATTGCAGGAATTGCCCTTTCAAAACAGCCGGGCAGGTCTCCCCACCCGGCTGTAATTTTCAGGCATCGCTATATTTCTTTGCATTCCATGTCATTTTTCCGGTGCTGACTGCACGCCGGATGCTTCCCCGGTGCTAACCACATACCGGATGGTTCCCCGTGCAAACCACACGCCAGAAGGTTCCCCGATGACAAACCGCTTGACAAATGGTTCCCCGATACAAACCGCTCCACGGATGGTTCCCCGATGCAAACCGCTTCCCGGATGGTTCCCCGATACAAACCGCTCGCCACAAGAATGTCTGCCTCCTGTCTGGCAGAAGCGGGATATTTTTCCTGCCTCTTACTCCACAAGGCTCACTCTTTCCTTGACGATATTCGTCAGCATCTCCTCCGCATCAGCCATGCCGGCCTTCTCCAGTTCCGCGATCATGGCGTCATAGCCTGTGTCAAAGTCCGCCTCGCTGCCGATGACACAGCTGATCAGTTTGGACCAGGCGATCTCGTCAAGTTGGTTTCCGATCTCGTCGAACTCCACCGGCTTGGTGTACGCCCAGATGGCAGAGTACTTGGGCACTTCAAAGTCCTCCGGCTGCGGATAAATGTCCACAAGCAGTTCCACACCCCACTTCTCGCAGGCGGCCTTCTGCTCTTCATTGTAGGAAGCGGTCACGGTTTCCTTGCTCTGAGGGGTATAAGTGCTTCCCGTGGAATCCACCACCCCGTTGCCGTAAGTGGGGAAAGGATAGGCATGGAAACCCACACCTGTATTCTTCGCGTAGTCCTTGTTGGAGTCCGCTTCGGCGGTCTCTTCCTCCGTACGGTACCGGTGTCCCTCTTCGTCTACAAAATAGTTCACATCCTTGATACCCCAGTTTACCAATACCTGGCCTTCGTCGGAGCAGATATAGTCCATAAACTTGATGGCGGCCACAGGATCCTTACAGGCTGTGGTAATCCCCACTCCCTGTCCGGTAGTCAGTCCCTGGGGAGCCAGGGAGGGCGCCTTGGTATTCTCGTCCATGGTCAGGGGAAGCCCTGCGTAGGTCTGGTCCAGTTTGCCGTCCGCAATCAGTATCTTCTCCCCGTCCGCATAATCCCAGTCTGTGTCAAACAGGGACACCACCCGTCCGGATGCGATTTTCGCGATGTAGTCCTCATGGGTCTGGGTTGCAAACTCATGGTCCAGAATGCCGTCGTTGTACAGCTTGTTCAGCCATTTAAAGTATTCCCGTACTTTCTCCGAACGGAATTTGTATACAGCATTGTAGTCTTTGTCAATAAGCCACTGTCCGTTATCCGGAGCGCCCTCCGCGATGTAGCCCGCCGGGTTGCCCAGGGTAATCATCCAGTGCCAGTCGGCCGCGGAAAGAGTAAGGCCGATTCTCTCAAGGCCGTCGTCCGTGGTGGGATGGGCTGCCAGGTAGCTTCTGAGCATCTCTTCGAATTCCGCCGTATCCTTCGGAATCTTGTAGTCGTTTTCCTTCAAGACCGCCCACTGTATCTGCGCCGTGCCGGAATTTTTATAACTGGTGCCGCCCATGGCATAGGAGGACAGCTGATAAATGGAAGGGTCTTCCTGGGAATATTTCAGCTTGTCAAGCTCGTCGCCGTACATCTTCTTGATATTGGGGCCGTACTGCTCGATCAGGTCTGTCAGGTCAATCAGGGCGCCCGCCTCAATCAGGCTGCCCGCATCCCCCTTTGCATAAATCATGTCGGGGTAATTCTGTTCCGCAATCATCAGAGCCACCTTCTGATCCGTGGACGACACCGGATAGTCCGTTTTCAGCTTTACGCCGGTGGCCTCCGTCAGGGCCAGTGCAACCGGATCCGCCCAGGAATCCTCCGTGGCATCCGCATTGTAGAAGGTCAGTTCGATGGGCTCTCCTGTGCCGCTGTCCCCGCCTGTCTCCCCGTTTCCTGCCGCCTGGGAACCGCCGGATTCCCCGCCGTTGCCGCAGCCTCCCAGCATTCCCGCCGTCAGGGCTGCTGCCAGTAACAATGTGCCGATTCTTTTCTTTTTCATAATCTTTTTATCTCCTTTTCATTTATTATCCTGTGATTTGTTGTTTTTGTCAAACGTTTCCGTTTCCCATCTCTGTATGTCCAGACCGGCCGCCGTTACTGTTCACGGCTTCGCCGCTCACAGCAACATGATGCACACATACAATAGAATTCAAATGCAGAATTCTATTGTCATGAATTGAGCAAAGTGCGCTCATTTTGGTGCCTGCTGTCAAAGCATCCGCTTCGGTTGCTTGGGATTGTTCGTGCAAAGCGCGCACGAAAACACCTCGCGGAGGCACCTGTGAACAGTAACGACCGGCCTTTCCCTTACACTTTCAAAAAAGCTGCCGTGGCCGGAGCACTCATTTCGACTTTAGCGAAAAACTCCGCTTCTGCATGCTGTCACACCGCATTTTGCCTGCAT
>CAJTSY010000237.1 GCA_910578995.1 uncultured Acetatifactor sp. | reverse complement strand
ATTTAGTGACAATAATATGTTTGAATCTAATAGTGAAGCTGTGAAAAATGAGATAAAACGGCTCGCTGAGATAGACTATACAGTCGATTTTGAACATTATAATGACGGAACAATGGACCATTATTATTTCGTTCTTTACGCTACGCAGGAGCAGCTTACAAATTTTGTAAGAAATGATAATTATGGATATATGTTCTGGCTGTATGATGAACGGGCGAAGTAGGAACTTTTACAGGACATATACAAAATAGTCAGTTAACATCCATTTTGAAAACTGATCTGGCAGGTATCTATAGCACATTGTTTTACGAAGTGGAGTACCTGCCTGTTTTCTTTCATCCGTTTGTATGACAGGAAAATGGCAGAAGGAATCTGCATCGCATCCGGCAGTCGTCAGTGAGGAATTATGGGACAAGGCACAGGCGGCCCTTGCGGAACGCTCCGTAGAGTTCCAGAAGAAAAAGCCGGAGCGGAAACGGAATGGGGATTCCCATAACACCTACTCCTTAAGCGGGAAGCTGTTCTGTCCGAAGTGCGGGGCGCTGCTCCACCAGGGAGACGCTGGATAAGTATGCCGTTTCATTCATTTATGATGTGGAGGCATATCTGAAAACACTGGATATGGTGGAGGGGATGGAAGCCACTATGTTTGTTCCTGCTCATGCGGAAGCCTCTGCCGATATAAAGGAACTTGTCCGTTACAACAGGGGTAAGGTACATGAGGTGGCAGACAGGATTCTATCCATCTGCGGGGAACCGATGTGCTTTGAAAGAATTTTGCAGGAAGTGTTCAAAGGCTATGGGCTTTCCATGAATTTTGAGCAGTATGTGCTGGTGGGAAGTACGGTGCGGTCTTATCTCTCATGGCTGAAAGATACCGGGGAAGTGTCGGTTGAATTTCAGGACTGTATGCTGCTCTGGCAGAGTGTGTAGTTTTAATAATCCATTAAAGGCTTGTGAGGCTTATCGGCAAAGCATGGAACATCTGAAATTCTATATGCAGTGCCAGTGGAGCCGTGTAGGAGGAATGGCTGGCACGTTCAGGGAGATGGCATAAATGGGCTGTCAGGCTCTTTCATTTTGTCCTTTGATATGTTATAATATATTTTGTTTGATAAAACATACCAAAGGAGGAATCGTGGAGCAGGTTTCATTGAAGATAGGAGAGCGGCTGAAAGAAATCCGGAATACAAGGCAGCTCACGCTGGATGATGTTGCGGAACTTACTGGCGTGAGCAAGCCCATGTTGGGACAGATTGAGCGCGGGCAGTCCTCGCCCACCATCAACATTTTATGGAAGATTTCAACAGGGCTGAAAATCCCATTATCCTTTTTCTGCAAACAGGAAGAAGCGGAATACATGGTCGCCGGGCTTGATGGGGAAAATGTGATCACGGAGGAAAACGGAGGGATGCGGGCTTACCCGCTGTTTCCCTTTGACCCAGTGCGGAATGTGGAGGTGTTCTATATTGAGTTTGATGCAGGAGTGCGCCATGAATCACTTCCCCATGTGGCGGGCGTGGAAGAATATGTTTTTCTGGTGCAGGGGACGCTGAAAATGGTAATGGGCGGGAAGGAAGTGCTGCTGGAGGAAAAACAGTCAATACGCTTCAGGGCGGATGTTTCCCATGCATACCACAATGTTTCAGATAAAGCCTGCACCGCCTATAACGTGATATTTTATCCGAATAATTAAAGGAGGAAACGGAAAATGTATGAATTGGTTCAGGCCAGTGAGAAATGCTATTACATAAACTGCCCGGCGAAGATAGGCGTCTATGTGGCGGCCAGTGAGAACGTCTATCTGGTGGATAGTGGGAATGACAAAGATGCGGGAAGGAGAGTCAGGCAGATACTGGATAATAACGGATGGCGTCTAACCGCCATATTGAATACCCACTCCAATGCAGACCATATCGGCGGAAACAAGTACCTGCAGGGGCAGACGGGGTGTAAGGTTTATTCCGGAGGAATTGAAGCGTCTTTCACAAAATACCCGGTATTGGAGCCATCTTTCCTTTATGGTGGCTATCCGTGTAAGGATTTGCGGCACAAATTCCTGATGGCACAGGAGAGCGATGTGACGGATTTTTCTGATGAAAGATTTCCGAAGGAGATCGAGGTGATACCCTTGCCGGGGCATTTTTTTGACATGGTAGGATTCCGTATGCCGGATAATGTGGTGTTCCTTGCGGACTGCATCAGCAGCAGGGAAACGTTGGATAAATATGCCGTTTCATTCATTTATGACGTGGAGGCATATCTGAAAACACTGGATATGGTGGAAGATATGGAAGCGGCCATGTTCGTTCCCGCCCATGCGGAGGCGTCTGCCGATATAAAGAAACTTGTCCGATACAACAGGGATAAGGTACATGAAGTGGCGGAGAAGATTTTGTCTATTTGCAAGGAGCCGATATGTTTTGAGCGTATTTTGCAGGAAGTGTTCAAAGGCTATGGTCTTTCCATGAATTTTGAGCAGTATGTGCTGGTGGGAAGTACGGTGCGGTCTTACCTTTCATGGCTGAAGGATACCGGGAGATTGTCGGCTGAATTTCAGGACGCTATGCTGCTTTGGCAGAGGGTGTAGTTTTAATAATCCGAAAATGAGGCATACCGGCAAAGCACGGAAAATCTGAAATCCTATATGCAGTGCCAATGGTGCTTTGTTTGGTGGAATGGCTGGCATGTTCAGGAATATATTTCTGATGCATACTTCTACACTATTTTTAGTGATTTATTGTTTTTATGGATAAATTGATTTAAAGAAGTTTCCGTGCCATACTGTCCAGCGAAAAGATAACTGAGGGAGGTGGGAAATATGCTCTGCCATTTGGTGATTGACTTAAACAAAGGACTCTGTACAAAGTCTGATGACTGGACGAAATTTGTACAGAGGTAAAATCTATCGTCCACATTGGATTTTGTACTTTTTATTCTGAAAGAATAAAGAATAGAATGGAGAAAATTCAATGGAAGAAAAATCATTTAAGAAATATA
>CAJTSY010000236.1 GCA_910578995.1 uncultured Acetatifactor sp. | reverse complement strand
ATTACCGCAAGGCCGTTTTTTGAAAAAAGAGGGTATAAAGTCGTAAAGGAACAACAGGTAGAGCGGCAGGGGATTCTTCTTACGAATTATGCGATGATAAAAGGAGACAGGCAGGGCTGAGGAACCAAGGGGGAGTATTATGCTAATAAAACAGATTGACAGCGACGCGGAGAAAGGAAATATTGCAAGGACCATATTGGAGGCGCTCCCGGACTGGTTCGGCATCCCCCAGGCCCGGGAGGAATACATTGCAGGCAGCAGGGGAAAGCCTTTCTTCTGCGCATTTGACGCCGAAAGGCCTGTGGGATTCCTCTATCTGAAAGAAACCGGGCGGCATACCGTTGAAGTGGCGGTCATGGGCGTGGCCAGGGAATGCCACCGTCAGGGCATTGGCCGGAGCCTCTTCGAGCAGGCAAGGGAAAAAGCCGGGCAGATGGGATATTCTTTCATCCAGGTCAAGACCGTCCAGATGGGCCGATACGATATCTACGATGACACCAACAGGTTCTACCTTTCGCTGGGGTTCCGGGAACTGGAGGTCTTCCCTGCGCTTTGGGATGAGGCGAATCCGTGCCAGGTTTACATTATGTCTATTGGCAAGTGTCAGCGAAGAGTTGACGGTGACATTCTGCTGGAACCGTACTATCCAAACGAAAGCGTGGCGCTGGAATGGTATCAGGATAAGGAAGTGTGCAGACAGGTCGATAATATTGACCATGTGTATTCCCTGGACAGGCTCAGAGCTATGTATGATTTCCTGAGCGCCCATGGCCAGTGCTTTTATATTCAGTATCAGGGAAAGCTTGTGGGAGACGTTTCGCTCCGGGACAATTCCGAAATCGCCATTGTCGTCTGCAGGGAGTATCAGAATCGCCATATCGGCCGCAAATGTGTATTGAACATGATTGAGCTGGCAAAGGAAAAAGGAATGCGCCAGGTCAAAGCCAATATCTACGCATTCAATAAGCAGAGCCAGAGGATGTTCCAGTCCATAGGCTTTCGGCCTGCGGAAGACGAGTGGTATATTTACGAGATAGCGTGAGGCGGGCTGGGCATTTCTGGCAGGACGGGAGGAGAGGGAGCAATCATTCTGTAAAGCTTGTTTTGGGGAAAGGCTCTATTTGGCTTTGAACCAATGTGGACGACATGGGCAGAAAGGCGGCAGTGGCCAAAACCAGTTTATCCAAAACGGCAGACTGAATACGGAGTTGCTTTCGGGGAAATTTTTATAAGGATTCAAACAGACAAAAATGTGTCCGGGCAACTTAACTTCAAGTTGAGTTCCGAACCCTGCGCACAACCTCACAGGTATGGTCAGGCCAACCGCATTTCCGTATAATAATGAAAAAGGGCACTCATTGAAGAAGACCAACACAGTCGCTATTTCGCTGGAAGGCAGATCCGGCCGGAATAGCAGGAAAGGAGACGGAAATGTTCGATAATGTGAAAGCGGGGAAGCAGATCGCGCTGCTTCGAAAAAGCAAAGGCCTGACCCAGGAGGATGTAGTCAGAGAATTGAACATCAGCCCCCAGGCCGTGAGCAAATGGGAGAATGGCCATACCATGCCAGAGCTGTCTGTCCTTGTGGAGCTGACAGAGCTGCTGGGATGCACCATAGACCAGATTCTCTTCCCGGCGCCTGTGCCTGCCCCGGGGGCCAATTTTGAGCAGACGCTGCTGCCATACGCCCCCATTGCGGATTTTTCAGGCAGGCGCTGGCCCCGCAGCATGTCCAAGCCCGCCATACTGTCGGCCATCAAGCTTTTCATGGGATTGGAAGAACGCAGGGACACGATGAACCGACAGATAAATGACGACACGGAGTACATCCTCCAGGCCGCGTTTTCCGGCATCAGCTTCGGCTATTCCTGGGGGCCTGACGACGACTGGGAAAGCTGCCATGGGCCTGGTTCTTGTGTTCATCAGCGCCCCAGAATTCCCATATGAACCCGCTTCCTACAGCAGGAAAGATGTAGCTGCACAGCAGTTTCATTTTAGGACTCATAGCACAAACCTCCTTTAAAGCAATAGATTGCAGGCTTTATCAGAAAACTTATTGTCTGATGTTAAGAGGTGAAAAAATTGATATAAGCCATTGATATATCAAATCGGGCAGAAGGCAGATAAAATAATTATCTGCTTCCTGCCCGATTTTCACAGTTGGACTATCAGATAAGCAGGAGGAAGAGAAGACGTCCATTGAGCAAAAAAGCGATACGGATACTTTCCAGTACCCATATCGCTTTTTGCTGTTATTGGTAAGAGGTATTTGTCACAATAGCATTAAATTTTTTCAAAAGAGGGCTTTGTGAGCTTTTCTTAAAAAAGAGGCCATAGGACAGCGGCTCGCTGTCTTTTAAGGGAATTGCGCGGATATCCGTGTTTACAAAGTTCATCTGGGGAAGGACGGAACAGCCATATCCTGCTCTTACAAGGGTAAGAAGCACCTGCAGGTTTTCACACACATAAGTGGATTCGGGTAAAATGTGCTGTGAGATCTGATTCTGCATTTCCGCAACACTGGAAGGGATTGCGTAGGAATTACAGACAACGATATTCTCCAGGTAAAGTTCCTCTTTTGACAGTTCGGATCTGGCCCCATAGGGGTGTGCATCGGGAACGATACAGCACAGGGGTATCCTGAATAACTCTTTATAGACTGTATCGCTCTTTATGGGAATATCACCCTGGAAACCAAACAGCAGATCCAACTCATCCTGGTAGAAAAGATTCAGGATGGATCTGTGAGGGATTACTTTCAGGAATGGATAAAGCTCCGGCATTTGATCCCGGCAGGATTTCAGTATCCTGCAGAGCAGGTCCAGATTGGCCTCGTTCTGGCATCCGATGGTTAGGACCTGCATGTTTGTGCTTTGGTGGCGCTGCAGTTTCTGCCCGGCAATTTTCAGTCTTCCCATAACATGTTTCGCGTCTTCCAGAAAGCTGATTCCGGCAGGGGTAAGGGTAACGGTCCTGGTAGTGCGGTGCAAAAGCTTTGTCCCCAGTTCATCTTCCAGCGAGTGGATCTGC
>CAJTSY010000235.1 GCA_910578995.1 uncultured Acetatifactor sp. | reverse complement strand
ACAGCAAGGGAGCTGGTAAAGAAAAGGCAGACAGAGGCGGTAAAGCTTATCTATGGAAACGTGCCTGACATCCTGTCCCAGCTGATAAGGACAGCATTCATCCCCGGGAAGGGGAATAAATTCCTGGTAGCAGATTTTTCAGCCATAGAAGCAAGGGTGCTGTCCTGGCTGGCAGGGGAGCAGTGGCGCCTGGACGTGTTCCGCACGCATGGGAAAATCTATGAAGCATCAGCTTCAGCCATGTTCGGCGTTGACATGAATCTGATTAAAAAAGGAAATCCGGAATATGAGCTGCGGGGGAAGGGCAAAATTGCAGAGCTCGCCCTTGGCTATCAGGGGGGAAAAGGCTCGCTTATCTCAATGGGTGCCCTGCGGATGGGGCTTAAGGAGGAGGAACTCCCGGATATTGTTAAAAGATGGAGGGGCAGCAATCAGCGGATTGTGGACTTTTGGTATGCAGTGGAGCGTTATGCGGTGGAAACAGTGCAGTATGGAGTGGTTAACAGCATGCCCTGCGGTATTTCTTTTGAACGGGATGCGGATTATCTTATCATACGCCTGCCGGGTGGAAGAAATCTTTATTACTATAAGCCGGAGATACGTTTGAATGATTTTGGCAGGGACGCTGTACATTTTCAGGGAGTAGACCAGAAAACCAAAAAGTGGGGGTACATTTCCACTTACGGAGGAAAGCTTACGGAAAACATTGTACAGGCAGTCGCAAGGGATCTGCTTGCAAATGCAGTGATGAACCTGTATCAGGCAGGGTACTGCATCAACTTCCACATCCATGATGAAGTGATACTGGAAGTTCCAAAAACGTCGGAAAAGAATCTGGAAGAAGCAATCGGCCTTATGTGCAGGCTTCCCGAATGGGCATCAGGGCTTCCATTGAATGCAGACGGATTTGAGTCTGATTATTACAGGAAGGATTAAGTCAGGAGGAATTCAATGCAGTTTGACAGAATGATAAAAATAACTACCGGGACAAGCAGAAAAGCAACTGTCTGGAACGGACAGGAGATATACTGGTCGGACTTTATACAAAGCCTTGGCAGGCCGGTAAGGACGCAGGAAAGCTTCCTGGCATATAAATCCCTCCCTAAGCCGGAGCAGGACAGTCTGAAGGATATCGGGGGCTTTGTGGGGGGAACCCTGACCGGGCGGCGGCGAAGGAATGAAAATGCCGGGGAAAG
The DNA here is from genome assembly GCA_910578995.1 of uncultured Acetatifactor sp. Classification (GTDB taxonomy): domain Bacteria; phylum Bacillota; class Clostridia; order Lachnospirales; family Lachnospiraceae; genus Acetatifactor. The sequence continues at coordinate 1,890 of CAJTSY010000235.1, read as the reverse complement.
GCACCTGATCACCCTTGACGCGGATACCATAGAACCGGGCGGCACCCAGAGGGTTTTAAACACTGTTTCAGGGCTGGGGTGCGCCTATGTGGTCTATTCCACCAGAAAGCATGAAAATGCGGCACCCAGGCTCCGCATTATTGTGCCGCTGGACCGGGCGTGCAGCCCCGACGAATATGAGCCGATAGCCAGAAAGCTTGCAGAATTTATTGACATGCGGATATTTGATCCGACTACCTTCGAACCTGTAAGGCTTATGTACTGGCCCAGCTGCAGCGCAGACAGTGAATATGTTTTTCTGTATGAGGATAAGCCCTTTTTGTCAAAAGAGGGAATGCTTGCTGCCTATAAAAACTGGAGGGACGTTTCAGAGTGGCCGGAGGTGCCGGGAGCCGCAAAGATACGTGACAGATCAGCTAAAAAACAGGGGAACCCGTTAGAAAAAAGAGGCATTGTAGGGGCTTTCTGCAAAAATTTCTCCATAGAGGAGGCAATGGAAGAGTTTATTCCAGGAGTGTATGAACCTGCTGACGATCCAACGCGTTTTACATATGCGGAGGGAAGCACTGTAGGCGGAGCGGTGCTGTATGAAAATGGAAAGTTTCTCTACAGCCATCATGCGACGGATCCCTGTTCCGGAAAGCTGGTAAATGCCTTCGATCTGGTGCGGCTCCACAGGTTTGGGGAGGAGGACGAGGAGGCAAAGCCCGACACACCGGCAGGAAATCTTCCTTCTTTTAAGGCCATGTGCCAGCTGGCATCTGAAATTCCGGCCGTGTCGGAAATGATGGCAAAGGAAAGATATGAAAATGCAGTAAGCTGCTTTGCGGAAGATTCAGGACAGGAGACAGCTGATCCCTCCTGGGTGCTGAAACTGCAGACAAATAAGCAGACAGGAGATTTTCTTAATACCATACAGAATGTGCAGATGATACTGGGGAATGATCCAAGAATTGCAGGAAAAATATACCATGACGAGATGACAGGACGCCCCCTGGTATGCGCCCCGCTTCCCTGGGAGCCGCAGAATCTGCCCTACAGGGAAAGGCAGTGGAAGGATGAAGATGACGCCGGACTCAGAAGCTATCTGGAGCTGGTTTATAAGATTACGGGAAAAGAGCGAATTTTAGACGGGTTTGCAGTGTTTGCCATGAACCACAGGATACACAGGCTGAGGGAATATCTCTCCCATATACAGTGGGACGGAACGCCGAGGGTGGACACCCTTCTGATTGATTATTTTGGGGCGGAGGACAATCTGTACACAAGAGAGGCCATGCGCAAAACACTTACGGGGGCAGTGGCAAGAATATTCAGCCCCGGCACAAAATTTGACACCATGCTGATTCTGTCAGGAAGGCAGGGAATTGGAAAAAGCACCTTTTTCAGGTATCTGGGAATGAACTGGTATTCAGATTCCCTGTGTACTTTTGAAGGGAAAGACGCGGCAGAGCTGCTGCAGGGATACTGGCTTATAGAAGCGGGGGAGCTTACCGGCATGACAAAGTCGGAAATGAATTCCGTAAAGCAGTTTTTAAGCAAATGTGATGACGTGTACAGGGCAGCTTATGGAAGAAGAACGGAAAAACACCTCCGGCAGTGCATTATCGTGGGAACCACAAACGAGACGGAATTTTTAAAGGACTATACAGGAAACCGCCGGTTCTGGCCGGTGGACTTAGGAGCGCATCCGCACAGAAAAAATCTCTGGAAGGATCTTCCGGGAGAGATTTCCCAGATATGGGCGGAAGCTGTGGCGGCATACCGGCTGGGAGAATCCCTGATCCTGTCGACAGAGGCAGAAAAGATGGCAGAGGGCGTACAGGATGAACACAGGGAAGTATCTTATTCAGAAGGCGTCATTATAGAATTTTTAGAAAAGAAAGTACC
>CAJTSY010000234.1:1660-3100 GCA_910578995.1 uncultured Acetatifactor sp. | reverse complement strand
CATTAGATCACTGATACCACTTCGCCTGGGCCTGGTACATGGCATAATAATGCCCTCTCCTGGCCATCAGCTCCCCATGGCTGCCGTCCTCCACGATGCGTCCCTCCCGAAAGACCAGGATCCGGTCCACCAGTCCGGTGATGCCTAAGCGGTGGGAAATCAGCAGGGCGGTACGGTGTCCCGTAAGCTCCGAGAAATTCCGATACAGCTGCGCCTCTGCAATCGGGTCCAGGGCGGCAGTGGGCTCATCCAGGATCATGATATCCGCCCTGCTGCGGTAGACAGCCCGCAGTAGGGCAATCTTCTGCCACTGCCCCCCGGACAGGGTATTTCCTTTCTCACTCATATGCCCCAGTATGGCATCCAACCCTTCGGGCTGCTCCAAAATCACATCCTCCACATGAATCCGCCGGGCCAGATCCAGAATCTCCTCATCGGAAAGCTTCCGTTCCTCATCGGACACAGTGATATTATCCCGGATACTGGCCTCGTAATGGGCAAAGTCCTGGTAAATCACGGAAATCCGCTGCCGCAGGGCGCGTTTGTGTTCTTCCATGGACAGGCCGCCGATGGACACGCTGCCGCTGTCGGGAGAGAATATCCCTGTGAGCAGGCTGATGAAGGTGGATTTGCCGGAGCCGTTGTCCCCCACGATGGCGATTTTCTCCCCTCCGCGGATAGTCAGGGAGAGATCCGAAATCACCTCCCTCTCCGTTCCCGGGTAGGAGAAACTGACATGTTCAAAGACTATATCCCCGGCGGAAGGGTTCTCCGGGATCTGCGGCTCCGGTCCGCCTGCGCCTGTCGATGCCCCTTTTGTCGGCTGAATCTCCTGAAGGGCCATAGACGAAGCTGTGTCATTCCCGTCTTTCCTGTCCTTCCTGTCTTTCTTATTTTTTCCATCCTCCGCATCCTCCTCATCCCTCTCCAACTCCTCCAGTGAAAAAAACTCCTTCATATAAGAAAGGCATGCGGAAAACTGCATGATTTCCGTAAGGATAGCGCCAATGGCCCGCTGCAGCCTGTCGGAAAGGGTATACACCAGAGTAAAAGTCCCCAGTCCCAGTGCAGGATTTTGATAAATCATCCGGGCCGTGGCCAGGAGCAGGATCATATACACGCCGCTGCGCAGGAAGTCCGCAGTCATATTCGCCTTCAGATGCTTCGACACCAGCCTGTTCTTCTTGTGGAGATAGCTGTCCGCCACCGCCCTCCACTTTGCCTTTAAATAATCGTAAAGCTCGTAATGGCGCACCTCCTGGATGCCGTGGTCCGTGGATGCGCACAGGTGGTAAAGGTGAATGGACATGGCCCCTTCCTCGGACCATTTGGTGCGGTGCCGGAAGGTCTCGTCCGCCTGCAGAAAGGAAAGAACGGCGGCCGGAATCCCTGTGGCCACAAGGATAAGGACAAAAGCGGGATGCACCGCCCAGAGGGCAA
>CAJTSY010000234.1:0-1560 GCA_910578995.1 uncultured Acetatifactor sp. | reverse complement strand
AAGCTGCAGCAGAAACAATACCCCCAGGAAAAGCAGCGCGCCGACAACCGGTTCCGCCGTGCCTCCCTGGCCCGGCATCAGCAGGAAAATCCCGTCCGTAAGCCGCTGAAGCTGCCTTGAAAGAAGCAGCGGCAATACCGCCATGGGAAGCCCGATGACGCCCACAGCCAGGGAGAGGGGGCCCTTGATCCGGATAAAAAGCCCCAGGGATTTTCCCGCAATCCACCCCATCCCTTTCTCCAAAAGAACATTACGCTTTTCCATACGTCATCCCTCCTCATACCATTCAGCCTGCTGACGGAAAAAGTCCGCATAAATTCCGTCTCTCTCCAACAGTTCCTCATGGGAGCCCACCTCCGCCAGACATCCCCTGTCCAGTACGAAAATCCGATCTGCCATACGTGCGAAACCGATACGGTGGCTGATCAGGATGGAAGTCCTGCCCCTGGTTTTCTCCCGGATATTCCGGAACTGCTCCAATTCCGCTATCGGGTCCAGGGCGGCGGCCGGTTCGTCGAAGATGAGGATGTCCTTCTCGCTCATATGAGTACGTGAGATGGCAATCTTCTGCTGCTCGCCTCCGGACATGTTGATCCCTGTCTTCTTCACATCCTTTTTCAGAAGCTGTTCCAGGCCCTCCGGACATTTTTCCAGAAACGGCAGCGCCCCGCCCATTTCCATGGCCCTGCGGATCCGCCCGTCCTCCTTCAGATACTTAAGGCTGCCGAACCCCACATTCTCCCGCAGCGACAGATGGTACAGGTAGAAATTCTGGAAAAACATGCCGATCTGCTGGTTGATACTGCCCTCCGGGTACTCCCCGTATTTTTTCCCATATAAAAGCAGCTCCCCCCTGTCCGGACGGTACAGGTCAATGAGCAGCTTCACCAGTGTGGACTTGCCGCTTCCGTTGGCGCCCACCAAAGCGATGGTCTCTCCCTTCCTGATCTGAAAATCCAGTCCGTGGAGGACCTCATTTTTTCCGTCGTAGGAAAAATGCAGGTTCCTGGCTTCAAAAACCACATCCGAACACTGGCGCTGCCGGGAAATCGCTTCCGAGATAGCCTCCCGGTTCAGCAGCCTGTCCTCCTGCAGGGGCGCCCCGGTGAGAAACCGATGCTGCATCTTCAGCGCGTCCAGTCCCCGGAGGGCCTCGAAGAGAGCCGCGGAAAAGGCCCTGTTCACATCGGCCAGGCTTTCCCCCAGAAGGTAGAGCATGAGAAACACATCCGCCGTCAGTTGCCCCGCCGCCACCCGGGAAATGGCAAAGGCAGACATGGCCAGGATGGACAGGTAAATGCATGCCGCCACAAATACGGACAGAAAGCATCGCCCTGTATCGTATTTCATGTCAAACCGCAGAATCCCCTGGTAGGCTTCCTTCCACTTTCCAAGGAGTTTGGACTGGGTATGGTAAATGCGCATTTCCTTGGCGGCCCCGGGATTCCTGGCCTCCGCGCTGTAGTAATCGGACCTGGCCCGCAGGGCTTTGTGCCGCAGCGTGTCCACCACAAAACGGGAGGAAAGCCTGCTGTTTAAAAACACGGTCAAAAGGAAGCA
>CAJTSY010000233.1:1277-3119 GCA_910578995.1 uncultured Acetatifactor sp. | reverse complement strand
ATCCTGACGCCATCTTTCACTGCGGCAACGCCCCCCGGAACTCTGTTGAGAGGCGAAAGCACGATGAACAGAAAGGTAGAGAAGAACGCAAAACTGATGCTGGTATTTTCTGCAACGTCAAGCGGACCGGATTCGATCAACGGAATCTTGGGATATGCAAGTGCCAGTCCGGTTTACACCTGATATTTCAAATATAAGTCAACAAAAGCCATAAAGGCATCCCGGAGGCTGTGGTTAACGGAGCCTCCGGGATGGAGATATTGAAGTAATTAACTGCCCGGAAGCGGATCCCATTCGCTTAAACCCAGGCTCTGCCTGAATTTGGCCTCCTCAAACGTCATGCGGGGGAGATCCTGTGCCAGATAATCCATCAGCTCGTCGATACCTTCCCTGGTCACATTGTTGATCAGAAAAATGCGCTCGCAGCCGGCATTGGCCATCCACTGCCTGACCATGGGGATATTGGCGTAGGGGGAATCGATCTTGGTGATGATGCCGATAAGCGGGCGCAGGATAAAAGAACGCAGGCTGGCGCCGAACAGGTTGAAGGGTTCGTCCGCCGCCTGGACCACGGCCACCACATCCGCCTCAAAGGAAAAGCAGGCAAGCCCCACGCTGAAACACTTGGATTCCGCGTATTCTCCCGGAGAGTCGATGGTGTCGTCATCGGAACTGGTATATTGTGTTTTCACATAATGAAGCTCTTCGCCCCGAAGCGCCTGGGTCAGGGAGGTTTTACCGGCTTCGCTTCTGCCCATCAGAAATAGTTTTTTCATGTGCTGCCCCTTTAGGTCTACTTATGGATGGAAGTGCCTCCGAATGGCTGATACGGGCTTATGTTTCAGCTGCGGTGTACTTCGCAGGTGTGGAAATGGAGTTCCTCTCTGAAAAAACGGACGACTTCCTCCACCGCGGTCTGGACTTCCGACAGCCTTCCGGTGAGGATCAGGGAACCGCAGAAGCGGTCCATGAAGCCGATCTGCACATCCGCGCTTTTCATCGCAACATCTGCAGCCACCACTACGGCTTCCCAGGGGGTAAAACGGATCAGCCCGATGGATTCCCCCGTATGATCCTCCCCTTCGTGGACGCCGATGTGCAGGCCCAGGTTTTGATAGACACAGGGCTGTGAGACGCTGATGACATGGGCCAGACAGACCTCTTTTCCCGGGATGCGCAGACGCGTGATACGCAGTTTTTTATCCTTGAGCCGTTCGTAATCCTCGTGGAACAGCCTTTCCAACAGTTCTTTTTGTGTTATATGGGCCATGGCAGCCTTCCTATCTCTTTGTGATTTTGCAGACCACATATCCCAGGTCATCCCGGAAATAGTTCACGATTTCAGTCATGGCGGACATCACGTCGGATATCTCCCCCGTGATGATCAGCGTACCCGTAAAGCGGTCCGCGAAACCCAGGTAGACGTTTCCGCTTTTGACTGCGATATCGGAGGCAATGACGGCTGATTCCGGCGGCGTCACGTTCATAATGCCGATGGCCGAGGACTGGTAGTCCACCTGGGGGTTTAAACCCAGCTTCTGGTATATGATGGGCGCCGGTCCTCCCATCACATGGGCAAACGTGATTTCCTTGCCCGCCACGGTTTCCTGTACGATTCTGATACGCTCTTCCTGTCCGTTTGCCATCTGCATTCCATTCCTTCCGAAAGATTCATTTGTTGTGCTGTTGAAAATTGTTTCTTCTATAATAATACTATCAGGCATGTTTTCTGTCAAGGTGAAAACCAAGCTGAAATCCTGGACATAACAGTTGAAAGATTACCTTGCATCGGACTTCAATAAATAAATTTACTGACAATTGCCATCACTTTATATACTTCAG
>CAJTSY010000233.1:0-1177 GCA_910578995.1 uncultured Acetatifactor sp. | reverse complement strand
AGGAAAAGGCATCGTCCACATCCATGCCGCCCCGGATGGCAGCCCGGGAAACCAAGGTGACCGTGACGATGAACATATTTTTCCGCTGCCGAAGCTGCTCTCCGGCCAGGATGCCGCCCCGGATCGCCGGAGCAGAGGCGGTTCGTTCCCGGAGGGCGGCAGTATCGCCCCTTCTGGCGATCTTCAAGATGGCCTGCTCCTGGTCAAAGGTGTTATGTACATTCCGGGCTTCCACGGTCAGGGCGGAGAGCTTGGGTTCCGCCTGCTGCCGTCCCTGGCGGAGGGCCGGCCTCTCCTGCTCCGCATCGTAGATGGCGATGTCTTTCAGGCTCAGCTTTTCCCTGTTCAGGAATCTCCTTGGCCCTGCCGGGGCGCTGCTGTTGAACGCCGTACTGGCAACCTACCTGAAGGTCTACTGCACGGACGTATTAAAACTGACAAGTATCTGGGGCGGCGCCTTTCTGGTCATTTTTCCAATTATCTCCAAGGTAATCGATGCCGTCACAAATGTGGCGATGGGGTACATCATCGACTGCGCCCACACGAAAGAGGGCAAGGCCGTGGCTGCTGCTCAGCGCCCCCCTGATGGCCCTTACGGGCATCCTGCTGTTCACCGTCCCCAATGGTTCCGAGACGGTGCAGGCTGTCTGGGTCATGGTAAGCTATAATCTCTTTTATTCCTTTGCCTACACGATTTTCAACATGAGCCACAGCCTGATGGTGCCTCTGTCCACCCGGGACACCGGGCAGCGGGGCGGCCTATCCGTATTCAATCAGATAACCACCATCATGATGAGCGGCATTCTGGTGGCCCTGATATTCCTCAGGATCATCATGCCTGCAATCGGCGTGGACAAGGGCAGGTGGATTACCCTCATGAGCATCCTGTCTGTCCTGGCCCTGCCCCTGACGCTTCTGGAGTATTATTTTACAAAGGAGCGTGTGACGGAAGAAGTGGAGAATGCCGGGACAGAGAGCGTTGCCTTTGCCAGGCAGCTTGGGGCAATCTTCAGCGACAGGTACATGATTCTCATTTACGCATATTTCCTGATTTCCGCCGTCGGCGCCTGCATCAAGAACATCAGCCTAGTGTATTTCTGCAATTACGTACTGGGCTCCTACAATGACGGCATTACCCAGACCATGATTTCGGTAATCGGCGGCATTCCCATGGGTA
>CAJTSY010000232.1 GCA_910578995.1 uncultured Acetatifactor sp. | reverse complement strand
GACCCGGGTCACGAAGGGGACCCCGGCCCCATAGAGGGCATCTGCGTTTTTTCCATTATAATAGCCTGCGTCCAGGAGGGCGAAGCTGACATTGACGCCCATACCCTCCAGTTCCAGCAGTGTCCGCCTGACTGTCGAGGCATCCACCACGTTGCCCGGCACATACCGCATGAAGAGCGGCAGCCCTGTCCTCTGATGCACCACGTATATGACCCTTACCTCATTGCTGACAATGCCATTGTGGCTGCTGACTGCTGTCAGGGGCATCCTGGCGCAGTTGGGGAGGCCGGTGCTGTCTATCAGGACCCCGCCCCCTTCCCTGCCGTCCGGAGCCATGCCGAAGCTGCCCTTCGTGTCATCCATCCTGCAGCCTGTGACGTACTCAATGTATTTATGGTAAAAGCGCCGCCTGTTTTCCTCCAGCCCTATCTCCGCCAGCGCTTCGCTGATCCTCTGGGAGGCCATGGCAGCATTTGGATAGAGGATTCTGGCATAGCTGACGCTGTACCAGAATGCCGCGTGGCTGTTCGGCTCCGGCGATGTGACATAATAGCACAGCAGCGCATGGAGCGTGTCCTTATTGGCGTACCCAATGGCATCCACTGCCCCCAGGATTCCGGTCCCACGGACGAAGCAGTCATAGAAAAAGATGTCGCCGAACTGGAGGACCAGCAGGGACCGCTTTTTCCGCCCATCCTTGATGTATTTGCCCCTCCTGCGCTTTGCAGGCTCGACGAAGTCGGCGGGGGCCGTCCCATACTGGCCGGTCCTGATGTCGTAGGTAAACACCCCGCGTTCCCTGTTACGGAAAATCCCCCGCTCCTTGTCAAGGACCCTGCCCAGGTTGATGGATTCGCCCTTGACGACCTTCGCCCCGTCCCTGACAGAGGATGTGAGCGTTGCGTATTCGTTGCCCTTCTTGATGCTGTATGCTATGTACATGGCATGCTCCCAATGTAGAAAGAATTAAATTTAAAATCTATCTACATTATATCACATTATGACAAAATGGCAAGTAGTAATGGGAAAACTTCCCATTATTTCAAGGCTTTTATGGTGCTGCGTTATTCTACCAGTTATGTAGAAGGAATTATGTAGCGGGAACTACGGATAATGGAGGGGACTAAGACTGCTGCTCGAACTGGTGAAATAGCATAGAGGAGCTTCCATATGACCCAAGTGAATATGCTGGAAGCAAAAACGGATTTATCCAGGCTGGTGAAGATGCTCGAGAGCAGGCAGGAAGATGGCATCTATCTGGCAAGGAACGGGACGGCGGTTGTGCAGATGAAATTGATTCCTCTATGTCTGTTGGAAGACGCATCGGAGTGGTGGAAGGTAAATTCCAGATTTCATGTTTCAACAGACCAAATATGATGAACTTAATCTAGAGATACGGATATGGAATAAAAAGCTGTTGAAGCTGGGGAGATAATGCTTGGTACTATGAGCTTACCCCCAAAAGCCTGAAGGACATAAGGAACTTCAGCAGCATAAACAGTTGAACCACCCCCAAAAATATGTTACTATTTCCTTGGGCCCAGGAACCAGCCCAAGGCTTTTACTTCCGCAAGCTATATATGGTTAAATCTTGCCCAAAACCGGATAAACGGCATGACCGGCTGTGCTATGTGGCTGGCAAGAATTAAATGCCGTTTATGTATAATATAGCTTTCGTCTGTTTTAAGAGAGAAGCGCAAAAAGCCCCCTTGTAAAAAGAGAGCTGCACACGAATCGCTTCGTGTGACAGCCCCTTGTTCCTTTCTCTCTGTCCTATCTGCTCCTCTGGATCTCCAGCACCTTGTAGGTGAACGTGCCCGCGGCGGTCTCCACCTCCACGTTGTCCCCCACCTTGCAGCCGATCAGCGCCTTGCCCACAGGGCTTTCGTTGGAAATCTTGCCCTTTAAGCTGTCCGCCTCGGTGGAGCCCACGATTTTGTACTCCAGCTCCTCGCTGTACTCGATGTCCAAGAGCTTCACCACGCAGCCGATGTTGATTTTGTCCAGGTCTACCTCGTCCTCTACCACCACCTCGGCGTTCTTCAGAATCTTCTCCAGCTCCTCGATCCTGGTCTCGATGTCGCGCTGCTCGTCCTTGGCCGCATCGTACTCCGCATTCTCGGACAAATCGCCCTGCTCCCTGGCCTCCTTGATCTTCTGGGCCACCTCCTGGCGGCGCACCACCTTCAGCTCATGTAACTCGTCCTCATATTTTCTGAGCCCCTCATAGGTCAGAATATTTTTCTTCTCCTGCATTTCTTTTACATCCTTCCTGTTCTATTCTTTCTATTTTACGGATTACAATCCCGTCTTATCTTTGTCGTTTCCCTGTTGTCGACACCTAGACCAGTATACCTTCCTTTTGGGGCAGTGTCAAGGCAGTACAGGGCAGTTGCATCGTTTTTGTGCGTTTTTCCATATCTCTTTCATAGAAAAATAAGTGATGTCTTTCCCCCTTGCCAGAATCCTGCGCCGCTTCTCCTCCACGGAGAACATATCCAGCCACACGCTTCCCTCCGGCACCGCCGGCACCGCCATATAGGATTCCCCTGTGAAATCCACCACAATCACAGGCTCCCCGCAGAACAGCCGCAGCCGCTTCAGAGCCGCCCCGTCCTCCAGAAGCCGCAGCTCTATGGCCAGGCCATACTCCGTGTAGAAGTCCTCCACAAAGGCGGACAGTTCCTCGCCCCACTCCGCCTCCAGCAAGAACCAGCGCAGGCTCTTCATCCGCCTGGCATGGGCCTCCAGCACCTCCGGCAGGCCGGGAGCCGTGCCCAGTATCACGAAATGGGGCGGTGATGCCGGGAGCCCCGCCCCCTGGGAAAACACCTGCCGCACCCAGAACCGCTGCGCATAGCCCTGGAATTCTTCCAGAGGGAAATGCTTCCGCCACAGGGCGGGCAGGATTTCCTGCATTCGGGTATCCACCTCCCTGCCGGTCTGGGATCCTTCCGGCGGATGGCTTTCCCCTCCCCTGCCGGTCTGCGGTCCTTCCGGCAGTCGGCTTTCCCCTCCCCTGCCGGTCTGCAGTCCGTTTTCCGGCAGAAAGCCTTCCGGCCTCTCCCAGTCCCTATCCCCTGCCTGTCCGTCCCGCGGCCCCGTCAGAATCTTGCGGAGGCTGTCCTCATAC
>CAJTSY010000231.1 GCA_910578995.1 uncultured Acetatifactor sp. | reverse complement strand
TGGCGCTTCTGTCCTCCAGGGAGTACAGAACCTCGTTCTGCATATACCAGTCTGTTGTAGTCGGATTGGTGTTCTTCAGATCCAGTGTGATGATCACATTATCGCCGGGCTGCATTCCGCTGACCACATCATTGATGTCCGCCGTGGAAAAGCTGCTTACCATTTCCCTGTCGGAGGTAAACGCAACATTCCAGTTGTCATCGCCGTAAAAAGTCTCCGCGTGAACCGGAATGCCCGAACCCAAAACCATCAGGCCGGACAGCAGCCCCATAAAAATTCCCTGCTTTCTCATGCGCTCCTCCCTTCTATTCCACAGAGTCTGTGAGACTTAAAATCCCGTCCTGGAAAGAAACCCGTTTTCCCCACGCGCTCCAGATGGCGTCCTCTGCATTGTGCTCCTGCACCGCGTCCACTTCCACCTCAATCTGGAACTTCACGCCGTCATAATCATATGTGGTGACAATGGTGGTGTAGTTTCCCTCCTGTTTCGTCTCCTGGGTCACTTTCTTTGCAATGCTGTCGTCAATGGTCAGGGTATCCGCAAAAAGGGGCGTTTCCGAAGTCCCCTCTCCCTGGGCGTACAGCAGCTTGTTATAATAAAGCACGGTGCGCTCCTCGGTTCTGGCTCCCTCGTCCTCGATCCAGTCCGTCCCAAGGTTCACCAGATGCAGGTCGATCAGATCCGGGGAAAGGTCACGAAGCTTTTTCCCCTCCGGATCCAGCCAGTATTTATAAATGCTCACACGGACATACTGGTTGATGGTTCCGGAATTCCTGACATTCAGATTCTCCTGGTAAGTCTTTCCCAGGGTCAGCGACTCTCCTTCCGGAAGCATGTTCTCCAGAAGGACTCCCGTATGTTCATTCCAGGTTCCGTCCCCGGCGCTGTTATAATCCCTCCAGGAAACTTCCTTCCCATTTTCTATCAGTCCCACACCGATGTCGTACATCTGAATCCGGGATGTATAAGTCTCCGAATAGTAGGTCAGGGCCGCCCGGGTTCCCCCGATGGAGCCGCCCAGAAGCATGGCAACCGCCACGACGAACAGCACTACTGTCACCAGGGGGGATACTGCTTTGATCCGCTTTTTACGCTTCTCCTGCTTCTTCATGATTCACCCCCTCCTTCCGTGGTTCCCGTCTCCGTGCCGGCAGAATTCACTGCATCTTCGTCTTCACGGCTGCCAGATTCTCCCCCCGTACTGCCTTCCTGAATACCAGGCCTTCCTGTTGCTGCATCTTCCTGACTGTCAGTGCTTCCTGCAACTGCGCCTTCCTGGCTGTCATTCGTCCTCCCGGTGCCGGCATTTTCCGTCTCCCTGTCATCTTCCTCCTTCCCGGTGCTGACCGTGCTTCCGGTATCCAGAATCTCACTCCAGTCCGTCTCCTGCACCGAGTAAGGCGTTCCGTCTTCGCGGTGCTTTACAGGAGTACTCTCGTAAATGACCACCACATTGAAACTCTCCATGGCCTCCGGCTCCTCAGGTATCCCTTCAATTTTCAGATCCAGGGGTGCCGTGGTTCCCCCGCCGTTTACTATTGTATTGTAATAATAATATCCGTCACTTCCCAATGTCCAGCCTTCCCCGGAATATACTATGGTGTACTGGCTTCCGCAGAAAGCCCTGACCCGAATGTACACCGACTCCGCGCTTTCCTCGTTGGCGATCACCACATGCTTGGTCCAGTCCGTGAAATCCTCCGTGATCTCCGTCCTGTCCCCCAGGCGGATGGTATAACCCCCCGCCGCCTCCGCGTAGGTGGTAAAATAAGACCAGGCCGTCCCGATTCCGGCGGATGCAACTGTGACCGCTGCCGCCAGGGCAAGTATTCCGGGGTAATATCTTCTCTTCCTCATATCTCTTCACCTCTCCAGTTTACAGTCACTCATTCCGACTTCCCGCCGGCGGCTCACCCTGGTTCCCTGCCGCATCCTGGGCCGGACTGGAATACCAGTTCCACCTGCCCGCTTCCTCATCATACACAAACTGGTTCTTGATCCCGTGCCCGTTGGTTCTGCGTCCGTCATACTCATTTTCAAACTCCACGGAAACCACGCCGTCCGCTGCGATGACGGCTGTGCGGTCCCCCGGCACCGTCAGTTCGTAGCTGGAGCCGCTGTACACCTCCGTGACCGTAACCTCGGCCCCGGCAGGAATCCGGTTCAGAACCACGCTCTCCTGTCCCGCCGCCGTGAAGGTGATGCTTTCCACGTTGCTGTAAACCACTTCGTCATTCAGCCTTCCGGTCACTTCGAAGACGAAGGTTGCAGATTCCTGGATGCCCCCCATGGTCTCGTATTCGGACAGGGTTTTGACGATCTCCAGGGATCCGTAACGGGAAAGCCGCTCCGGCTTCAGGTTCACCGCCATGTCAAAGATCCAGTCTCCCGGGTTCGCCGTGCTGACCACGCCGTCTGTATCCGCCTGTTTCGTGGGCAGGGATACCAGCTGGGGCAGGAATGCGTATGTGTACTGGGTAGAATTCGCAATTGTAGCGATCCTGACCGTCCCCTCCCGGCTGACAGGCTCTTCCGGATTCATTTCCATTTTGTAATCTGCAATCTCTGACAAATCTCCTCCTCTTGCAATAATGAGATATAATCCTGCGTCCAGATCCGGTATAAGAGATCCTGCCGGTTTTCCGCTGCCTTCAGCGGGGATGCAGGGAGCCGTTTCATTCAAAGCAGCCTCTGCAGCCTGCTGTGCCAACTCCTCCCACCTGCCTACGGACAGAGCGGTCTGATTTTCCCCATCATTACCTGCCGTTAACCCGGAGATATCAAGATCATATCCCGGCATTGTCTCGTAATGATAAGCATCATATCCAGGTGTTTTGACCGCCCTGGCTATCAGATACAAATCCACCACCACACCTGAGCTTTCCAGATCTTCCCCAAATTTATTCTCCCCCTTATCGGGATCTTCGGAATAAATATTCAGTGAGCAGCTTCCTGCTGCAAAACCATTTCCGTCTGCTTCCAACGATGCCGCATTACCTGCCAATGGCTCTGAAATGCACATGGCAGCGGCAAGAGCCAATACAGCAGGCAAAGATATCCATCTTTTCTTCATAAGCAGTCCCTCCTTTTCTCTCTAATATACTCTCGGAATCTCTAAGCCTTATTTTATGTGGCTTTCCAGACTCCTT
>CAJTSY010000230.1 GCA_910578995.1 uncultured Acetatifactor sp. | reverse complement strand
AAGCCGCTCCGCCTCCGCTCACCGGCCTGTCCGCGTTTTATGCGAAGAGAGCCGCTGTCGGCATCCGGAACAGGGAGAAATCCCGCCTTCATCGCGGACGGCTCTACGGTATGATGCGTGCCCTTGTGCTGCAGATGGGACAGAACCTGTATCGGCAGGGGCGGATTGTGGAACCCTCGGATATTTTCTGGCTCTACTGTGAGGAAATCGAGGCGGCGGAGTTGGACGCTGTGCTTAACCTGGCCGGAATCATTGCCGGACGGAAAAAGGAATATGACGGTTACGCAGAACTTCCCGCCTACTCCAGATTGGTATTTTCCGGAAAAGTAATCGATAAGCATCCGCGAAACTGCTGCAAAATCCGTCATGACATTTATCGTGATGGCTGTCATGCGGCAGATGATCGAAATATGCGGCATCCTCCGGAGGTTGGATTACAGGGTTCGGGAAGCGGTGCCGGTAGTGTGCCGGAGCGCGTCTATAGAGGAACCGCATGTTCCCCGGGCATCGCGGAGGGGGAAGTGCTGTTGATAGAGACCCCTTCTCCGCTGCTTGACACAAAGGGAAAAATCCTGGTCACGAAAATGACGGACCCGGGATGGGTGTTCCTGATTGCGCCGGCAAAGGCCATTGTCTCCGAAAAGGGTTCCCTTTTGTCCCACACGGCCATCATCTCCCGGGAACTGAAGAAACCTGCCGTGGTGGGCATAGAACATATCACGGAATACCTGAAAACCGGCGACCGTATCCGGGTAGACGGAGATGCGGGCATCGTCACGGTTTTGCCTGACTGCTCCGAGACAACAGAGGGATAATGAAAGATGGAAAATTTACATTCTATTGCGGAAGTGAAATCATACGAAATAGTCGAAAAGATAACCGAGGGCTGTTCCGGGGACGAAAAATATAAGCTCAGAAAAGACGGCAAATACTTTTTGCTGCGGATCAGTGACAAAGCGAAGACATCAGAAAAAAGAAAAGAGTATGAACAGCTTGCCGGATATATGCGTACGGATATTCATACCCACAAACCCATTCTGTTTGGTACAAATGCTGACATAGTCTATTCTATTGTATCATGGGTTGACGGGATACCGATTATGGATATCATAAAGAAAGATACTTCAAAAAATTACTATGAACTGGGAAAGAAAGTGGGCAGGGAGCTTAGGAAGCTTCATTCCTATTATACGGACATCCCGAAAGCAGACTGGCAGGATATTGTGGAAGAAAGAGCCCTTCGTTTTCTGGGAAATTACCATCAAAGGAAGATTGTATTTGAGGGCAGTAAAGACGCAGAGCAGTATATTCTGGAGAATATCTGTCTGATGCGGGACAGGCCGCAGACTGTCCTGCACGGAGATTTTCATTGGAACAACTGTGTGGCGGACGAAGCGGGAAATGTTGGCATCATCGATTTTTCGGGAGGCACTACAGGGGATCCCTGGTATGAGTTCGGAGGGCTGTTATGGGCACTGGAATACAGCGACAGCTTTGCAAACGGACAGATCGACGGATATTTTGATACCATACCGGGCGACTTCTGGAAAATCTTTAAATTTTATGCTGCGTTATACGCCTTCGAACATTTAGCCTACAGCAACGGTACTCCGGAAGACATCAGAAACCATATTTCTAATGCGAGCCGGATGATTCATATTTTCGGGAAAAGCTTTGAACTGGATTTGCCGATTTTCAGGATGAAGTTGTAGAGAATTAACCTGTAGAGGCCTAACCTACAGAAGTCGGGCATCTGGCAGCAACCTCCTGTGTATGCAGGCAAAACAATATTTTCGGCTTATCTGATCCGGGAGAGGTGGGAAAATGGACATAAAGCAATGTATGGAAGTTACAAAAAAATATTATTCAAAATGGCTGGGTGAGGATGAAATCCTGCTGGGTGATTCCAAAGGCATCGAGTACCTGTACTCGACGGAGCGGAACCGGGCGCAGTATGGCTACAGTGCCGCCTTTGACCTGTACCTGTTTTGGCAGAAAGAGCGGATGGTGATTTCCTATGGCGATAAGGCTGAGGAATGGATCGGGCGATGGAAGGATGAAATCCGAAATGGCATGTCGGCCGCAGAGGTGAAACAGGTTCTGGAGCGGATTTCAGGGCAGAGGGCAGGGCATGGGGTCAAGTATGTCTTGACAGCGCCGCCTTCTGTTTCCGATGCCGGGGCAAGGATCCTGGTTGGGGCAGACTATGAGGAATACCAGGAGTTCTGGCGCAGGTGCCATCCGGGAAGCGGGGATACAGGTTGGCTGAGGGACTACTTCGATGAGATGGCAGGGGAACACATGTGTATCGGGGTGTCTGTCGGAGACAGACTGGTCAGCTGCACAGATGCGCCGGGGATGCCTTACATGGAAAAGGAAGTCCAGGAGATCGGTATCAGTACCGTAGCGGAATACAGAGGAAAGGGATATGCCTCAGCGGCCTGTACAAAGTGTATAGACGAAATATTGCGCCGGGGCAGAGTGCCGGTGTGGTCTACAGGCATAGAGAACAGGGCATCCCGCAGGCTGGCGGAAAAACCGGGATTCAGTGAGCTCGGGGAGATTATTTATCTGACAATGTAATCCAGGCCGCCAAGGATGCGCCGGACGAAGAAGTAGCCGCGTTCAGGGAAAAAGGCATAGAAGTGCTCATTGTGGAGAATGAGCCTTTGCTGTCAGCACTGGCGGTTTTATGCAAAGGGGTATCGGTGATAAAAGAGCCGTAACCGGCGAGGATATCAGGACGGCCACCAGCCTGGCATTGGCGGCACTGTCCGCGGACGGAAAAACGATCCTGTATGGCTATGAGCATATCAGGAGAGGGTATGAGGATTTTATAAAAAGATGAATTCGCCGGGGGCAATGGCAAGCCAGGAAATCCCCATGCAACAGTGACATAATGTCCTTATTCAAGACAGAAGATGCCGGATGCCCGTCTGGCAGGAGCGCTGCCGTGTTCAAATATTGTTCATGTAAGGGTCAGAAAACAGAGGAATTGTAGGAGGGAGAAGCAATGAGTATTTTATTTGCAAGGCACGGGGAGACAGACTGGAATATCGCGAATAGGCTGCAGGGGACAACGGATATCCCTCTTAATGAAAACGGGAAAGCCCAGGCACGTCTCCTGTGCGGGAATCTGGAAAAAGACCATAGAAACATCTGCCGCATCTACAGCAGCCGTCAAAAAAGAGC
>CAJTSY010000229.1 GCA_910578995.1 uncultured Acetatifactor sp. | reverse complement strand
ATTCTTTGGCTCGCTTTTGAAGTAGTACTCATGCTCTCAGTCCTCCATTTATAATAAATAAATACAAACAACCTGACAGCGGGGCTTCATCGTAACAGCAAGACCGCAAATGCCCCCATGGTCATTGTCTGTAACAGTATAACACAAAAAATGCAACTCGCAAAGGACGAATTGCATTTTTTTCACATTTTTTTAACCATTTTTTTACTTAAGCTTCTGTTCCGAAGTTCCTCAGTATCTCTCCCCCAGATACAGCCCCACGCGGCTCTCCAGATGGTCAGTCAGCATATCCTCTGTGATATTGCCTGCAAAATACGCGGTCAGTTCTTCATATATGATATCCTGCAGTTCATCGGGAAGCTCCCTTACCGGTCTTGCCCGGTCAATCATGTCCAGCAGGGTTTCTCTGTCCCGTTCTATATCCAGGTCACTGCCCAGCCTGACATCATCCAGGTCGGAGTCAAATATATGAACCCGTTCCTTCCCCATGGCGGCAATCTGTTCTTCCAGCACATCCCTGCGCACGCTTAAGCGAAAATTACTGTCTGCTGCTGCCTGCTTCTGCCCTTCATAGGAGAGACACTGAGTGATAAAGGCAGCGGCAGCCTCCTTTTCCTCCTTCGCGGCCGACCTGCGGATTGACAGCATACTGGAGGCATCTATAAAATGCGCGGCCCCGTCGCCTGTGGGATATCCGACATAATAAGCATCCTCCCCGAAGGCGATACGGTATGCGGCAACATGCCCCGGACTGGTGACAGACACGACATTGCACAGCGCCCTCCCCTCCATCAGGGAACTGCCGACCAATACATCCTCTTCACCGGCAAAGTACTTTTCCGCCATTTCCAGAAACCGGCGGAACCTGTCACTGTCAAAATGCATCTTCCCCGTTTCTTCATCGGGAACAAGATAATAACTGTCATCAAGCCCATGGTTCAGCAAATCGATGAGATGGTTGAATCCGCCTCCGTCAAAATTGTAATAATTGCAGACCGCTTCCAGTTCCGCCCTGTCCTGGACGCAGTGGAAAAACGTATCGTAATCCCAGCCTTTCAGATCCGGATCCAGGGCAATCACTGTGCTCAGGCCAAAGTCCCTCGCCATTCCATACAGGGTTCCATTGATCCTTCCCAGCTCAAGGCCGGCAGGCTGCAGCCCTTCCATAACGCCCAGCTGCTCCATGACAGTATCCAACGGCTCCCACAGCTCTTCCAGATCCTCAAAATTCACCATGGAGGTGTCAATCAGCACCGGCCCCTTTCCCGCCGTCAGCTGCGTCAGCAGCGTAGTATCCTGATAGCCATACTCAACCAGCTCAATATGGCAGCTCGGATACCGTTTGTTAAATTCCGCCACTGCCCACTTGTAAGATTCTGTCACCCCAGGCGATACTCCCATTGTGATTTCACAGACTGCCACATCCTCTGTAGCAGGTTCCAGACAGAGATAGTTTTCATTTTCGGAGTCACTGTAAATAAGCGCAATCCGCCCTTCCCCACTCACCTGCATGGCGGATACCCCGTGGGCAAGAATCCCGTGATTGCTCCATCGATAAAGAAACTCCGGATTCTTCCCTGACAACCCGCTGCGGCAGATGCCCTCCTTATCCGCATACAGCAGGGTTTCTTCATCAAGAAGCGTGACATACCAGGGATTTTCTTCCGGGTTTTCCCAGCCAGCCAGCTTCACCAGACTGCCGGTCTCCGCATCCATATGCTCCAGTGTCACTCCCCCGCCGCTTCCGCCTGCTGCAGACAAAAGGGCAACACGTCCGTCATACAGAGTAACCAGTTTCCTCGTGTAATTGCCGCCTGCGGGATTGCATTCCGCCAGAATCTCCCCCTCCTGCGACACAAGGAGGTACTGTATCCCTTCCTCCGAGCACGGTAAACGTACGATTTTATGTCTATGCGCCGCTGAAAAAAACTGATATATTATATTTAATGACTGACAATCTCCGCACAATCGTGTACAATTGTTTCCATACTTCTTGAAAGGAAATGATTGTTATGTCAGATATGGAAAATGAATGTTCACTGGTCGGATGTATGCGGGAGGTTCCGGATCCGAGAGCCCCATATAACCAAAAGCATAAATTTCTTGATATCATCATAATCGCTGTTACTGCTATCCTCTGCGGTATGGATACCTGGAATGAAATAGAGGACTGGGCATGCTCCAAAGAAGACTGGCTCAGGACATTCCTGGAACTTCCTGGGGGGATACCTTCCCATGATACGATTAACAGGGTGTTCCAAATGATGGAGCCTGACAAGTTCCATGAGGCCTTTTTCCGCTGGACTGGGGCTGTCGCGGGGAAAATAGAGGGTGTCGTTGCCATTGACGGAAAAACGATCAGACACAGCAGGGACGGGGCAAAAGAGAAACAGCCGGCCCATGTGGTAAGCGCATGGGCTTCCGAAGCGTCCCTTGTCCTGGGCCAGCTGCGTGTGGAAGAAAAGACAAATGAGATCAAGGCCATCCCTGAACTGCTGGAAATCCTCTGCCTGGAAGGATGCGTGGTGACAATAGATGCCATGGGAACCCAGAAAGAGATCGCGGAAAAGATCATAGATAAAGGGGCGGATTATATCCTGCAGGTAAAAGGGAACCAGGAGACTTTGTTAGAAGACATTTCCTTGTATTTTGAAAAGGATATGTTTCTGAGGAAGAAAAAGGAACTTGGGAAAGAAGGGCGCTATAGTAAGGAAATGGATTTTGACCATGGAAGGCAGGAGATAAGGGAATACTATGTGGAAAATGATATAGAATGGCTTAAGAAGAACCATCCGGGCTGGAAAGGGCTGAATGGGATCGGGGCGTGTGTATCAACAATAACAGAGCGCGGGGCCACTACAACTGCCATATCATATTCGATATACAGCCAGGAGGGTCTGGGTGCAAAAGAATACCGGGAAGGGCGGATGTCACACTGGGGGATAGAAAACAGCCTGCACTGGGTGTTAGATATTGGATTCCGGGAAGATGAAAGCAGGATGAGGGCAGGGAACGCGGCGGAAAATGTAAACGTGCTGCGGCATATAGGAACAAACCTGCTGAAACAGGAAAAAAGCTGCAGGATGGGGATAGCAAGCAAGAGAAAGAAATGTGGCTATGACCTGGAATATTTAGGGAAAGTTCTTAAGGGGCTAAATACAGGGATTGAGTGATAATGCCAAGCCAGAAACTGAAACCGCCATGCTGGGAGTTGGCAAAAGCTTGCGTTTGCCGTG
>CAJTSY010000228.1 GCA_910578995.1 uncultured Acetatifactor sp. | reverse complement strand
CATACAACCATATGGAAGGGTTATTCTTTTATTGAAAACTTTTAACTCACAAGTTTTTTGAGAAATTTTCAAAAATTTTTCCGGTTTGCCATGCCGAGATATGTTCTGGTATTACGAGGAGCGGCTGTGATATTGCTGAGTATCAGCATTGCAGTATCCGGGCTTCATCCTGTGCGGGCGGAAGGCACGGTATCTGTAAACACCCCGGGAGCGGGGTATTCCGTGGAAAATGACACTGTGTCTGGCAATGTATCAGGAGGAAAGACAACAGGGGGCGGGAACGATGCCGCGGCGACAAACCATAACGGGGAGTCAGGCGGCGGTACAGCCAGGACAGATGCGGAGGAGGCGCAGCCGTAGGAAACAGGAACAGACGGATCCCGGGAGGACAGCGGAAGCGTATCCGGAGGGGACGGGGCTGTTGCGGCACAGGATTCAGCGGGGACAGAGGGCAGCGAAAGCAGACAGGAAGCCGGGACTGGAGAAGCGGACACCGGAGATAGTGCAAATACCGGGGCCAGTGTGGACAGCGGACTTAGTTTGGATGCCAGTGTAGCGGATAATGAGTACGAGGAAAGCGGAGAAAACAGGGAAGGTGAAGCCAGTGCAGGGGCTTCAGATGCTGGAGCCAACGACGAGAGCATCAGCCTCCATGACCTGACCGTCTGTCCGGATGACAGGCTGACCCAGTGGAACATGGGCAACAGCAGCGGGAAATCTGCACTTCTCTGAAAGCAGTGGTGATTCCGGACACGGTTGACAGTATCTCAAATTACTGCTTCCAGCACTGCGAGGGAGCCGAATCCTTGACCATTCCGGGGAACCTGGATTTCAATGCGGTGAACATTCCCTTTTACGACATGAAATGTTTAAAGGACATTTACATTACGCCGGGAAAGACCGGGGCGGGAAGCTGTCCCAGAGCGGATACCCGGCTGCCAGGTGGGAAGAACTGCAAGGCGAACTGACCACGGCGAAGGGACTTATAGACGGGGGGAGCGGCGACCTGGATCTGATTACCGGCAGCTTTATCCGGCTATATGACCTGTACCACTATGAAGTGACGGCAGCCTTTATTGCAACGGTTCCGGCAGAGGTTGTCCTGACGGATGATGTGGAGAACAACAGGATAATCGGGTTCATTTACTGCTAATCCCAACAAGCCAGACGGAAATTCCGTCTGGCCTGTTGCATTTATAGTGAGTCCTTCCCGCCCTCTGAATGCTGATTTTTAGATAGTCCTGATGAAAAAGAATAGCTGATATGTTTTTGTATCTGTTCGGGAGTTTCGTCAAAACCATATTTAATCCACTGGTAGATGACACCAAAATAGCCATAGATAAAGAAAGACATCAGGTAAGAAAAGTCTTTATCCCAGGTTTCCCCGCCAGACACCAGCAATTCGCAAGCACGTATGATGACCTCAATCAGTCCATTGTTGTGAAGCAGGGAGAACAGCCGCCGGTTTTCATAGATGAAGCAGGTGAGCGCAAAGCCCTTGTCTTTCTCCGCATCCTCCTGGTGCAGATCGGCATAGCGGCCCCACTCGTAATTGATCTTGAATATCAGCAGCTCCTCTTTGCTGTTCTTGCAGTCAAGGTGCCGGTAGAAGGTTGTCCTCCCTACCCCTGCCAGTTCACAAATCGTATTCACATTGATGCTGTCATAGTCTTGAGCGGCCATCAGTTTAATCAGCGCATCCGCCAGACACAACTTCATAAAAGCAGTTTGGTTTCGTTTCATTGAGGTACAAAATCCTCCTTTTGTTCCGCATAGCGCACCGCTAGCCGGCACGTTCTTGCATCATGGAAGCCAATATGGTATCCTGTACGGGCAAATAGGGATTGATGTTCTTAATCGGGACATTTGTTCCAAACACGGTTATCATAATATGTTTCTCTGACAAAGTCAAGAGGAGACGGGAGAGGGATGTGATGAAAAAAGTGTTGAAGATTTTAGGCATCGTGGCGTTAGTGCTGATGGTGCTGCTGGCAGTATTTTTTGCTTATGCCCAGTATAAGAATTGGAAAACGCTGAACACCCCCATTCTGCCGGATGACTACTATAAGTCGTTTGCTGAGGTATTTCCCGCAGGCGGTAAGCTGGAGGAATATTATGCAGGCCAGGGTAGCTATGAGGTGGATCATCTGGAGTACAAATCGGACAATAAATCCATCGGCACCATCCGTGTATACTACCCCGCCGAGTTGAAAACCAGCGGCAAGCAGTACCCTGTGGTGATGGTGGTGAACGGAAGCAATACACCCGCTAAAATTTATCTGCCCTTCTTCCGACGTTTGGCCTCCTGGGGGTTTGTCGTTGTAGGTACGGATGACCCCCAGGCTGGCACTGGTGAGACGACTTCCATCGCCTTAGACTTTGTGCTGAATGAGAGCGAGATTGCCAGCCAAATCGACCGGGACAATATTGGCATTACCGGATATTCGCAAGGCGGTGCGGGGGCGCTGGGCGCAGCTACCAAATATGAAAACAGCCACCTCTACAAAGCAATCTTCACTGGCAGCGCAGCGTATCCATTACTGGCCATCAGCATGGGATGGGAGTATGACAGCTCTAAAATTTCCATTCCTTATTTTATGACAGCGGCCACTGGCGCCTCCGATGACATGGGCGTAGCGGACATCAACAAGGAGTTCGGCGGTGTAGCCCCGCTGGCCTCCTTGGTGGAAATTTATGACAGCATGACAGACGATGTACTGAAAATCCGTGCTCGCGTCACTGGTGCCGAGCATGAACAGATGCTGGTACGAACGGACGGCTACATGACTGCTTGGATGCGCTACCACCTTCAAGGTGACCAGGAGGCCGGGAAAGCGTTCTTGGGTGAGGAGGCCGAAATTTTAACTAATTCAAATTGGCAAGATATAGAAAAGAATAAATGAACACATAACCCCTATCTGCCGCACGACGGAAAAAGAAAAAATATCAGCGTTCGGTTTCCGAATGCGTAGCCAGCTCTGGCAAGGGGCTGTTCAAAGGGTCTGGGGTAGCATCCCAAGCCCTTTGAACAACCTCGTTGCCGAGGTTGGCTGCACAGCAATTCTGCCGCTTTCCGGCTACCGCCCACTGTTGATTTTCCGCTCCCGGCTCCGCTCCGGGGAATGCGGTTTTTCCGAAGGAACGGGGGCGTCCCCATCAAAGGTTTCGCTGTCTGGCCTCCCCGCCTGTTTCCGAAGATCGTAGAAGTCGCTCAGGAACGCCGGGAACTTGCTTTTCCAGAGGGCGTACTCCT
>CAJTSY010000227.1 GCA_910578995.1 uncultured Acetatifactor sp. | reverse complement strand
TATAAGATAATCGTCCGGCATTTACAATGTATATTTGGAAATTCAGTTTATAACTGAATTTTAGCTGAATTCTAATTATCTCCATGCATTTCTATTGGATGGAGCCCTTTTGGAGGTAATCCCTTTGGTTGCGGCCAGACAGAAAAATATCAACCTCTGCTTTATTGCGGGGTACTCCTGATACCAGTATAATAGGAGAAAAGTAATTCATGGAAAAAGTATATTTCCATGAAAACAGTAACGGCATGGAAGAGGAAGACGGTTTCCAACAATTCCATGTCCGCAGAAATGGAGGAAACATTATGATAGACCGTGAACAAATCGGAATCAGGATAGCGGCGCTGCGAAAGAAAGCAGGGATGTCACAGCAGGCCCTGGCGGAAAAGCTCGGGGTCAGCGCCCAGGCTGTGAGCAAGTGGGAGGGCGGCAGGAATCTGCCGGACATCGATCTGTTCCGCGAACTGGCATGGCTTTTTCACATGACCATAGACAGCATCGTGGAAGGAGACCTGCTCTTCACGCAGAAAAGCGCTCAGAAAACGCTCCCTGCCAATGTGGAGGCCCTCCTTCCCGACGGGGAGAGACGCCGGCTCCTGCTCAGCCTGCTGCCATACTGCTCCGACACAGAGCTTTACAGCATTGCAAAAGAAATGTCCGGAAATAAACTGGAGCTGTACATTCAGGCAGGGATTCGGAGAATGGGCGAAAATTCCAGGGAGAAAGCGGAGGAGAAAAATATCTCCATTCCCGCCAGTGTCCTTGGTGAAAACACTCTCCGGGAGACAGCGCCCTATTTCGCGAAGGCCCTGGGGGAAATGATGGGGAACGCGGACCCGGGACTTCGGCGTATCGCGCCGCTGCTGCGCTGCCCCGAATGCGGAGATCCCCTTACCATGGAAAGCAAAGACGAAAATACAACTTCTTTTATATGTAAAAACAATTATCATTGCGGCAGCTGTTATGACGTAACGGACGGCGTTATCTACTTTGGCTCCCGGGAGATTCCGGGGGAACTGTGGTCTCTGTTTATCAAAAACTACCAGGATTACCTGCTGGAGCAGCGCCATCCCGGGAACCCGCGTTACCAGATGGGGGCAGTCCCTTGCACCGAGGTACGCTGGCAGGCCATAAAGAGATTGCGTCCCAGAGTCATCCTGGATATTGCCTCCGGCACCGGCGGCGGGATCAAATATGACCTGCAGCGAATCAACTGGCCATGCCTTGTCATCATGGCGGATCTTTCCCACCGCATCCTGAAATACAACAAGCGGTATTTCAGCGAGGAGATGGTGAACCCCTATGTGGACATCGTATGCCTGGCCTGTGACTGCGCCCGGCTGCCGCTTGCGGACGGCTGTATCGATATGGTGGTGTCATACGGCGGCTTTGAGAGCATGCAGGACAAAATGATGGAGGGTTTCCGGGAAGGCTTTCGTGTGTTGAAGCCGGGAGGGCATGCTGTGTACAATATCAGCATCGTAGGAGACCATGCCTCGGAGAACACCGGGAAGTGGGAATGCCTGTATAGGACACTGACCGAAAGCGGTGATTACAATCTGTTTGAAAAGCTGTTTGACATTCGGGAATGGGAGGAAATCTGCCGACAGACAGGATACGCGTCCACGGAAACGAAGGAGATTTACGGGGAACTGCCTGCGCCGGAGGGAAATGTATTTCCTTTCGAAAATGAGATTATGCAGTGGATGGGAGAGTATATGTGCATTTCCGGAAAGGGAGAAGCAAAATAACGGGATGGCGGCGTCATACAGCCGTCTTTCCGTATTTTGTGTAAGATAACCAAAGATATTCCGGGCATTCCCGCATAAAGAAGCAAAAATTCTATCCAGTGTTGCCATAAAATCTTTCGTAATATTTTAAAAAATATACATATTGACAATTCGAAGATTAGTCAATATAATGAAGGTACATAGCAAGTCAGTGAGAAATAAGAAGGAATTTTCGTACAGGACATGCACGAAAACGTCTCCCGGTGCCCAACGGACCGTAGCAGGGATACAGCCGCCCGGCCAGAGACGCATAGCGGAACAATTGATAATCGTTCTTTTCAATCTTTAATGTTATCACAAATTGTTTCTGCTGGCGTATTTTGGCAGGACGGCTGTAAGCATGTGGGGAACGATGATTTGGTCGGGTGCGGAAACGGAGGAATACTTCTATGGAACGGCCCGGTACCGGAAAGGGTTTCTGCGGAACTAAAAAAACAGCAACAATCCGCCGCAGTGCCCAGAAGAATTGAAGGCCCTGCATTTGGGACAGAAATTCTTCTGCCATTACTGGTACTGGGGCGAATTGTTGCGGAACTGGAAAACAGCAACAATCCGCCGCAGTGCCCAGAAGAATTGAAGGCCCTGCATTTGGGACAGAAATTCTTCTGCCATTACTGGTACTGGGGCGGATTGTTGCGGAACTGGAATAGGAGGAAATTCTATGAGAAACGAACACGATGTAACCCTGCCCCCGGAGGCTTTTGTCAAGGCTTATGGGAAAACCTGGCGGTTTGACGAGGCGTACAGGCCCTGCATCAAGCTCTGCAGCGGGGAGGAAATTCCGTTTGAGAGTGCAGGCAGCATCAAACGCACCCCTTTCAAGAGCGGACTGGGCGCAGGGGAGAGCATCTGCTACAGCGGCTTTGCGGGTTATGAGAAGCTTTCCTTTGAGACCCGCATCCTTGTGAACGATACCACGGGCTTTGTGGACTGCACCTTTGTTCCCACAGATATGACAGAACTGTCACAAAAAGAAGCTGCGGAAAAAGGCCGTCCTGCCGTGAAGGAGATCTGTTGGCCCGCTCCTCTTGTAGCAGACGAAAACGGTTCTTATGCGGTGCTGAACACCATGCAGGGACAGCTCCTGCCCACAGACTGGCCCCAGGTGGTGGGAGAGAAGCTTCCCTTCGACGGACAGATGGGCTCCGAGTCCGCCTACATGCCCTGGTGGGGAGAAATTACGCCCCAGGGCGGCTATCTGTGCTATGTGAGACAGAGTTGGGACAGCGCTTATACCATAAACCATCCCGCAGGAGGCCCTACCCGGGTGGCCCTGCGCCATCTGCCCTCCATGGGCGAGGCGGGCTATGCCCGTACCGCCACCTACTGCTTCGTGCCCGCAGGCAGCGATTATGTCACCCTCTGCAAGCTCTACCGCGAAATAGCCGACGAGGAAGGCCGTCCCCGCACCTTGAGAGAAAAAGCCGCTCAGAATCCCAATGTGGAAAAGCTCATCGGCTGCTGCGTCATGCATGTGGAGGGCAAGAGCC
>CAJTSY010000226.1:1592-3298 GCA_910578995.1 uncultured Acetatifactor sp. | reverse complement strand
TGGCGCTTCTGTCCTCCAGGGAGTACAGAACCTCGTTCTGCATATACCAGTCTGTGGCCGTGGGATTCTCGTTTTTCAGATCCAGGGTAATGATTACATTGTCCCCGGGCTGCATGCCCCCTATGACGTCATTGATGTCTGCCGTGCTGAAACTGCTTGCCATCTCGTTTGCAGCCGTAAACGAGACATTCCAACTGTCATCCCCGTAGAAGGTCTCCGCCTGGACCGGCAGTACCATGCCCAGGACAGCCAGGCCGGAAAGCAGTCCCGTCCAGATTTTATGTTTTCTCATGCCCGCACCTCCTAGTCAGCCAGGCTCAGAACGCCGTCCTCGCCCACTGTAATCCGTTTTCCCCATGCGCTCCAGACCGCGTCCTGCGCATTGTGCTCCTGTACGGCATCCACCTCCACCTCAATCCGGAATGAAACCCCGTCGTAGTCGTAGGTGGTAGTAATGGTTGTATAGTTTCCGTCCTTTTTCGTCTCCTGGGAAACCTTTTTCGCAATGCTGTCATCAATGACAAGTGCATCCGCAAAAAGCGGGGTCTCCGAAACTCCCTGCCCCTGGGCATACAGCAGTTTGTTATAATAAAGTACGGTGCGCTCCTCTGTCCTGGCCCCCTCGTCCTCGATCCAGTCCGTTCCCAGGTTCACCAGGTTCAGGCCGATCAGGTCCGGGGAGAGATCCCGCAGCTTCTTCCCTTCCGCGTCCAGCCAGTATTTGTAAATCGAGACCCTTACATACTGGTTGATGGTTCCCGTGTTCCGGACTTTCAGGTTCTCCTGGTACCTTTTCCCCAGTGTCAGCGTCTCTCCCTCCGGAAGCATGTTCTCCAGGAGAATCCCCGTATTTTCATTCCAGGTTCCGTCCCCGGCGCTGCTGTAGTCCCTCCAGGAGATTTCCCTGTCATTTTCCAAAAGGGAAACACCGATGTCGTACATCTGGATCCGGGAGGTATAGGTCTCCGAATAGTAGGTCAGGGCCGCCCTGGTCCCTCCGATGGAACCGCCCAGGAGCATGGCCACAGCCACTGCAAACAGGGCCACTGTCAGCGCGGGCGATACTGCCTTTATCCGCTTTTTCTGCCTCTTCTGCTTCTTCATGACTGGCCCCCTCCTTCCGTGGTTCCGGTGTCGTCTGTGCCTCCTGTGCTCTCCGTGCTTCCGGTATCCAGTATCTCATCCCAGTCCGTCTCCTGCACGGTATAGGGGCTCCCGTCCTCGTGATATTTTACAGGGGTGCTCTCATAGATGACCACCACATTGAAGCTCTCCATCGCCTCCGGCTCCTCCGGAATCCCCTCGATCTTCAGGTTCAGGACTCCCGTGGTACCGCCGCCGTTTACTATGTTATTGTAATAATAATATCCGTCACTTCCCAACGTCCAGCCTTCCCCGGAATACACTATGGTGTACTGGCTTCCGCTGAACGCCCTGACCCGAATATACACCGGTTCCGAGCTTTCCTCGTTTGTAATGGCCACATGTTTCGTCCAGTCCGTAAAATCCTCCCTGATCTCCGTCCTGTCCCCCAGGTGGATGGTATAGCCCCCCGCCGCCTCGGCGTAGGTGGTAAAATAGGACCAGGCAGTGCCGATTCCGGCGGATGCAACCGTACAGGCGGCCGCCAGGGCAAGAACTTTGGGGTAATATTTTCTCTTCTTCATATTTCTTCACCTCTATTCCAGTTCCGCATTGAATTCCTC
>CAJTSY010000226.1:0-1492 GCA_910578995.1 uncultured Acetatifactor sp. | reverse complement strand
ATTCCCGGCAGGCGTTTCCACCCGGACGGGCGGCTCTCCCTGGTTCCCTGCCGCATCCTGGGCCGGACTGGAATACCAGTTCCACCTTCCCGCTTCCTCATCGTAGACAAACCGGTTCTTGATCCCGTGGCCGTTGGTACGGCGTCCGTCATATTCATTTTCAAATGAAACGGAAACCACGCTGTCCGCGGCTATGGTGGCAGTACGGTCCCCCGGCACGGTCAGCCGGTAACTGGAACCGCTGTACACTTCCGTCACCGTCATTTCCGCCCCTGCAGGAATCCTGTCGATGACCACGCTCTCCTGTCCCGCCGCAGTAAATGTAATGCTCTCCACATTGCTGTAGACCACCTCATCCCCCAGCCTTCCCGTAATCTCAAAGACAAAGGTTGCGGCTTCCTCAATCCCGCCCATGGTCTCATATTCGGAAAGAGTCTTTACGATTTCCAGGGAACCGTACCTGGGCAGCTGTTCCGGTTTCAGGTTCACTGCCATGTCAAAGATCCAGTTCCCGGGATTCGCCGTGTTGACCACCCCGTCTGCATCCGCCTGTTTTGTGGGCAGGGCTATCAGCTGGGGCAGAAACGCATAGGTATACTGGCCGGAATTGGCAGTGGTCGCAATCCTGACAGTTTCCTCCCCCGTAACCTCATCTTTTTGTTTTACTTCCATCTTATAATCTGACACCTTTGTCATATCTGCTCCCCTGGCCACCAGAAGGTACAGACCCGCATCCAGTCCCTCCATCCTGGTTCCCGCGGGAGCACCGCTTCCCTGTACCGGAGTCCCCGGGGCATCCGCATTCAGGATAACGGCTGCCGCCTGCTGTGCAAAAGCTTCCCATCCTGCCGCCAGCCGCCCGGTTCCTTCAGCAGTACCTTCGTCCTCTTCCCCGCCGGGTCCTCCCGGAATCTCCAGGTCATATCCCGGCATCAGTTCAAAATGGTAGGTATCATATCCCGGTGTCTTGACGGCCCTGGCAATCTGGTACAGATCCACCACTACCCCGGCCTGCGCCAGATCCTCCCCGAATCTGTCCGCTTCTTCCTTATTCGGATCCTCCGGATAGACGGTCAGGGAACAGCTTCCGGCCACGAACCCCTCTGTATCTGCCTCCAGGGGTGCGGCTGTGCCTGCCACCGGATCCGCGATACACAGGCCGAGAACCAGTGCCGCAGCGGCCAACAGGGATATCCATCTTCTTTTCATGAGCAGTTCCTCCTTCGCTTTTCATGAAATCTCTGTCTTTTTTCAGCTTCATCCATATTCCAAACTTATCCTGCTATTTTCGGAGTTCGTCCAGTATTTCCTTCTTTGACTTCCTGCGGCCTTTGACACTGCTGACAATCAATGCCACGGTTAAGGTAATGAACAGAAGGGGGATTCCCACGGCGGGGATTACAACGTAGGTCGGGATGCGGATGGCTTCCGCAACTACCACTACTTCACCGGCGATGTTCTCGATGCGCTTGCCGCGCACAAGCATGCGGTG
>CAJTSY010000225.1 GCA_910578995.1 uncultured Acetatifactor sp. | reverse complement strand
GGAGGGATATGGAGAAAGAAGAGAACAGAAAGACATTACAAGCCAGAAAAAAAGTAATCTGCGATTTGGTGAAGGATCCCATATATGTTCCTATGAAGGAAAAGGAACTGGCAGCATTGCTCCAGGTGGCAAGGGAAGACAGGGAGGAGCTTCGGACGGTTCTGCGTGAACTTTTGGACGAAGGGAAGCTTACCCTCACTGCCAAAGGAAAATATGTGAAATCCAACGGGCGTTTCCTGACTGGCACTTTTATCAGCAATGCAAAGGGCTTCGGCTTCGTGCGGCTAGACGGCATGGACCAGGGGGATTCCATAGGACGGGAATCTTTTGCGGGACAAGGGAAATCCGCAGGGCAGGGGCGTTCAGCGGGCCAGGGACAGTCCGCAGATCAGGAGCGTCCTGCAGGAAAGGGGCACTCCATGGCTCAAGGGCGTCCGGCAGGCCAGGAGCGTTCAGCGGCACAGGGATATTTCGGAGAACAGGATTTATATATTCCGGAAGACCAGACCAATGGCGCATTTCATCAGGACAGGGTGGAAGTGGCGCTGCTTCCGGAGCAGGAGGGACGGCGCAGGGAGGCGAAGGTAGTCCGGATCATTGCCAGGGGCATCACCCGGGTGGTGGGAACTTACGATGGATCCAGGGAGCACTACGGATTTGTAGTGCCGGACAATGCCAGATTTTCCAAGGATATTTTCGTGCCCAAGGAACGTTCCATGGGCGCGGTGGGCGGGCATAAAGTTGTGGTGGAGCTGACGGATTACGGTTCGGACCGGAAGAGTCCGGAGGGAAAGGTGGTAGAGATTCTGGGTCATATGAATGATCCCGGGGTGGATATCCTGTCCATCGTCCGGAATTATGAGCTGCCCATGGAATTTCCGGTGAAGGTGATGAACCAGGCAGGCCGGACGGCCCAGGAGGTGTCCGAGGCGGACCGGGCCGGGCGCAGGGATCTGCGTGATGTGGTCATGGTGACCATAGACGGCGAGGATGCAAAGGATCTGGACGATGCGGTGAGCGTCAGCTTTGACGGGGAGAAATATCATCTGGGGGTTCACATTGCGGATGTGACCAATTATGTCCAGGAAAATTCCGCCCTGGACAGGGAGGCTTTGAACCGGGGCACAAGCGTCTACCTGGTGGACAGGGTGATTCCCATGCTGCCCCATGCCCTTTCCAACGGCATCTGCTCCCTGAATGAGGGAGTGGACAGGCTGGCCTTGAGCTGCCTGATGACGGTGGACCGGAAGGGGGAAATCGTGGATTACGAGATCTGTGAGTCCGTGATCAGAGTCAATAAGCGAATGTCCTACACGATTGTGAAGGCCCTTCTGGAAGATGGCGCACTGGTGGAGAAGGAAGAATACGGTCAGTACGGGGAGCTGCTTCCCATGTTCCGGGAGATGGAGACCCTGGCGGGGATCCTGCGGGAAAAGCGCAGGCAGCGGGGTTCCGTTGATTTTGATTTTCCGGAATGCAAGATTCTGTTGGACAGGGAAGGGCATCCTCTGGAGATCAGGCCCTATGAGCGGAATGTGGCCACGGACATCATAGAAGATTTCATGTTGGCGGCAAACGAGACAGTGGCGCAGCATTTTTACTGGATGGAGCTGCCCTTTGTGTACCGGGTGCACGATGTGCCCGACGGGGAGAAGATTCAGAAACTGGCGGCATTTATCAACAATTTCGGTTATTATATGAAGGCTGTGGGCAGGACGGGACAGAAGGTGTCCGGGGAGGAAGTCCATCCCAAGGAGATCCAGAAGCTTCTGGCCAGGATTGCGGGCACCCCTGAGGAGCCGCTGATCAGCCGTCTGGCCCTGCGCAGCATGAAGCAGGCCAAGTACAGCGTGGAGTGCAGCGGGCATTTTGGCCTGGCATGCCAGTATTACTGCCATTTTACCTCGCCTATCCGCAGATATCCGGATCTGCAGATACACCGGATCATCAAGGACCAGCTCCGGGGCAGGCTTGGGGAGGAGCGGACGGCTCATTACCGGGAGATTCTGCCGGAAGTGGCCAGGCATTCTTCCGAGACGGAGCGCCGTGCCGACGAGGCGGAGCGGGAGACCGACAAGCTCAAAAAGGTGGAATATATGGAGGAGCGCATCGGGGAGACTTACGAGGGCGTGGTATCCGGCATCACCAGTTGGGGAATCTACGTGGAGCTGCCCAATACCGTGGAGGGACTGGTTCATGTCTCCAAGCTGCCGGGGGATTATTTTTACTATAACGAAAGCACTTACGAGATGATCGGCCAGGCCACCGGGAAGAGCTATAAACTGGGCATGCCGGTGAGGGTATGCGTGGATGGCTGTGACCGATTTAACCGCACCGTGGATTTCAGCATAGCGGAGGATGACGGCCAGGGAGAATAGGGCCGCGGGGCGCGAAGCCCCTGCGCCAGGCGGAACTTTTAATAGTCTGGCTAAGAAATGTCAATAGGAAATTTTAAAACAGTCTCGGAACGAAGGTGCCCGGAATGAAATTTCAGCTGCGCACTTTGCAGATGAAATTTCATTCCCCTATAAGGGCACCGAAGTGCAGAGACGGTACTGGAATAGGAGGAACAAAAATGGCACAGCAAAAAGCGTCCCAAAAGTTGATTGCCAACAATAAGAAAGCATATCACGATTATTTTATAGACGAAACCTACGAGGCCGGCATTGCGCTTCACGGCACGGAAGTGAAGTCCATGCGCATGGGCAAATGCAGCGTCAAGGAATCCTTCATCCGGATCGAAAACGGGGAAATCTATGTCTACGGCATGCATGTAAGCCCCTATGAAAAGGGAAATATTTTCAACAAGGATCCCCTGCGGGTGAAGAAGCTCCTGATGCATAAATACGAGATCAGTAAACTGGCCGGGAAGGTGGCGGAGAAAGGCTACACCCTTGTGCCCCTGCAGGTCTATTTCAAGGACGGTAAGGTCAAGGTAGAAGTGGGCCTGGCCCGGGGCAAGAAGCTCTACGACAAGCGCCAGGATATTGCGAAGAAGGACCAGCGCAGAGAGACGGAACGGGAGTTTAAGGTGAAAAATATATAGGCAAAAGGCTTTACAAGCCGTGTAAAGACTGCTATAATAAAAATATCTCAGGATTGAAGACAGTTTGAGAAAGGCAGGTGTTATATGTCTGAAAAAGAGTTGTTGCAGAAAAATGTGGAGGAATTTGCAAGATTACAGAGATATATGGTGCTTGCGGAGAAGGATTCCGATGTATATAAAGCGATGAAAGGCAGATATATTGAGCTGAAAGTTATATTGACCGCGTCTGGAATCAATCTTACAGAATTGGATATCATAATGGAATAAAGTACATTCCAATGGAATAAAGTACATTTCAATGGAATAACAATTGAATAAAATACGGGGTAGTAAAGGTTTCGACAGGGGTCTTGCAGCTGGAGAAGCTATCCGTTGCGACACGTTAATCGCAAACTTAAA
>CAJTSY010000224.1 GCA_910578995.1 uncultured Acetatifactor sp. | reverse complement strand
CCTGCTGGCGGACGAGCCGACAGGGAACCTTGACCGGAAGAATACGGAGGAGATCATTTCCCTGCTGAAACTGTCCAACCGCCAGTATAAACAGACCATCCTCATGGTCACCCATGATGAGAATGTGGCGCTGGAGGCAGGCCGCATCATTAAGATAGAGGATGGGAAGATCGTCTCGGATAAGGCGGTGCGGCCATGAACATCATATGGGAATACAGCTTAGACCAGGTGCGCAAAAACCGCCGTACATCCATTTCCATTATGGCTGCGGTTCTGATTGCTTCCACGTTTTTATGTACATTGCTTGTTTTTGCGCAGAGCTTTTGGAACCAGATGGTACAGCAGGAGATTTATATTGGCGGGGATTGGGATGCGGAGCTTATGGATGTCCCGGCAGACAGGCTTGGCATGGTGAGGGATAATGCGGGCGTAAAGGCCATGTTTGTGAAAGGGGATAACCAGACCGCATTCCTGCCGGAAGGGACGGCGCTCCCCCGCCTGCTGATACAGAATTGTGACATCGGCTATTGGGATGCCATGTATGAAAAGAATATGCTCCTGCGGGGGCGCATCCCGCAGGCTCCCGGCGAGGTCGTGGTCAGCAAGGATTTCTTTTTGCAGAATCCGGCATATGAAATCGGGGATACGCTTGTCGTGGAAATGGGCAGTGGGGAAGAAAGCCAGCAGAAGGATGTGGTCAGTCTGACTATTGTCGGGGAGCTGGATGTGTCCGTTTCCTCCGGCTATGAAGGATACCTTGCCTATGGCTTTATGGAGCCGGAAGCGCTTTCGCCGGACAGTGAGGTGGTGGTCTACCTCCGGATGGAGCGGAGGGCAAAAGTATATACGGCAGTCCCGCAGATTGCGGAGGCAATAGGGCTTCCGAAGGATGAATACGGGGACTACCCGTGCCGCTACCATGCCGCGCTGCTTGCATGGCACGGGGTATATGCACCGGGGAGTTTTTTCCAGAGTGATGTGCCGAAGCTGTTCCTGGGGCTCCTGCTTGCGGCAGGCGTATCTATGGCGGTATTTGCCTATATCATTAGGGGCGCTTTCGGGATTTCCGCGAAACAGAAGATCCATCAGCTCGGCATCCTGAAATCTGTAGGGGCGGGGCCAAAGCAGATAGGAAGGACGGTCATTTATGAGGCGTGTATCCTTTCTGTTATCCCAATCCTGCTTTCAATGATCCTGGGATACCTGTTTTCCTTTGGTGTCCTGTCAGCTTATTCCGGTATGGCCAGCGAGGTGTTCGGGAGCCGGATGGAGGTTTCCTTTTCCCCGGCAGCGGTGTTCATGGCGGCAGCGCTTTCCTTTGTTACAGTCCTGCTTGCCGCACACGGGCCGGCGAAACAGATGTCAAAGATTCTGCCCATAGAGGCAGTGCGCGGGGAGCAGTACAGCATTGCAATGTGCGGACGCACATCGAAGAAAGCAAAGAGCCATCCCGTATTGACAAAGCATTTCGGATTTCTTGGGGAGATAGCGGCAAACTCGGTAAATGCGGGGAAAAAACTGTACCATACCTGCATGGTGACGCTTTCCCTGTGTATGCTCCTTGCCTTTGGGTTCCTTGCGGTTTTTACGGCTTCCGATATCAGCAATGCGCAGGCGGAAAACAGGAATCATTTTGATGTGAATATCACGCTGGGGACGGGGGAACGGATAGACGGTGCGCTCCTTATGGAACTGAAAGCTGTGCCGGGTGTACAGGAAACATCTGTTTATGCAAGGGCGAACTGCGCTGTCTTGCTTTCCGGGAGTGACCAGTCGGCAGAATTCCTGCAGGCAGGAGGTTTTGATTCCGCAGACGGCTATATCGTGCAGCGTGACGGACGTTACCGTGTGCCGTGTGTGCTGGTGGGTATGGAAGCGGATGCCTATGAAAGCGTTCTGCGGGAAGCAGGCGTGGAGGCTTTGCCGGAATCTTCCGCTATTATTGTAAACAGCGTGGCAAAGAATCCCGGTGCAAGGGATTATGAAGCAATGCAGGAAACAGTCCCTTATCTGAATCTCCGGCAGGGGCAGAGGATGGAGCTGACAGAGAAGTATTCGGATGATGTTCAGGGCGGCTATGAATTTACCGTGGATGTTGCGGCAGTGATCCCGTCAATGCCGGAGATCGGGCTTGCCCCTTCGTTTTATACGCTTCCTGTTATCGTGCCGATGGAAGAATATTATGCCATTATCGGGAATTTCAGTGATGAGATGGCGGTTTATAATTACAGGAACTATGTAAATTATGCTGTGCCGGATGGAATGGATGAAGAAATCCAGGGCGAAGCGGAAAGGATATGCAGCGCTTATCTGGGCAGCAGTGATTTTATGACTTCCAGTAAGACGGAGCGGATGAGGAACCGCGGGAGGATGACGGGCGTGACAATGTTTATCGTTTGCAGCCTTGCGGCGCTGTTCGGGGTT
Source organism: uncultured Acetatifactor sp. (assembly GCA_910578995.1). Classification (GTDB taxonomy): domain Bacteria; phylum Bacillota; class Clostridia; order Lachnospirales; family Lachnospiraceae; genus Acetatifactor. The sequence goes on along the minus strand of CAJTSY010000224.1, from coordinate 1,092 downwards.
GTGGGCATTTCCTCGGTGCTTTCAGCAATCCTGAACAGTTTAGGGCAGAGGCGGAAGGAATTTGCCATGCTCCGCTCGGCAGGCGTGGATGAAAAAGGAATCCGGCGGCTGCTTGGGATGGAAGGGTTTCTGCTGTCAGTCAGGCCGATATTGATCGGGTTGCCGCTGCTTATCATTGTATGTATCGCGCAGTGCTATATGATGGGCGTGTCTGTAGTGGAATTTCTATGCGCTTTTCCGGTGTGGGCGTTGATGGTGTATATTGTTCTGGTGCTGCTTGTGATCAATGGGATTTATATGCTGGCTTCTAAGAAAATCAGGGATGATGTCATTGTGGCAGCAATCAAGGACGATACAGTATAAATCGAAAGTAGTGATAAAGGTATAGAGGACAGATAGTTTTTTGGCAGGTAAGTGAATTGGAGGGTAGGAAAGGCATCATCCAAGCTGTCTGATTCCCTCTGGGAGAAGATAATAGGATGCGGCGCAGGGCGTCTATATGGGGAATAAGTTCCTCGCCCTGCGGAAAAGCGAGGTCGCCAAAGTCGCGCCGGTCAGGGCAGGAGTCCCCGGTTTCCCGGCAGATTGGGGAATCAGGGGAGCAGGAGCGGTAAAAATTTAGTTAATCAAAATGTATGTATGGGAGGCTCAAAATGAGAAAACAAGGTAAAATACTAAAAATAATTTGGTGGGTGTATATTGCCTTATTGTTTGTTTTTGTCGTTGTTAAGTTCAAAGGTTCATTTTATGAATTAACTGATAGGATTAGTACTTATTCGATGCAAGGTTCAATAAACTATAATCTTATTCCATTCAGAAGTATGTCCACTCAGATCGAGCGCATTACCCAGTGGTGGGCATTGAAAAACTTATTGGGAAATATAATTCCATTTATCCCGTTTGGCTTTCTTTTGCCTATTACATACAAAAAATTCAGTTCAACGATAAGTGTTTTCTTTACTGGCCTGGCTTCGATACTGTTAATAGAGATTTTTCAATTCCTTACTAAACTTGGTACTTTTGATGTTGATGATATTATTCTTAATATGATAGGAATTGTTTGCGGGTATTTGATGTTTTTGGTCATTAAAC
>CAJTSY010000223.1 GCA_910578995.1 uncultured Acetatifactor sp. | reverse complement strand
CAGAATATCTCCCCCGTATCCTGACAATACAACCGGATACCTTCTGTCCTTTATCCGGGCAATCGCCCCTTGGACCGAATGCTTCCATTTCAGTTCGATCACCAGTGCCGGCATGGGCAACGAGTGTTTGGGAAGATAGACGATATCCACATAACCATCGCCGGAAGGCAGTTCTTCCATGTATCCCAGATGAATCAGCAGGGCCAGCACATCATCTCTGTCCCGGAAAGCAATGATAGAGTTAAAATCCCCCAAACTGCAGAACAGCGCAGCCGGGGATCTGAAACCGTCCGGCTCCATCACACCATCCTGAAATCCAGATGCTTCGGCGGCTTTAAGTTCTCCCTGGCCCACTCCAGGTCCGCTTCCTCCGCGCTTCCCCGCTCCTTTCTGGCCATCAGCTCAAACCACAGATCCGTCAGCAGTACGTCGCCCTCCCGTACATCCGTCAGGACGATATCGCTCATCAGCAGGCTCTGGGCCTCCTCATAGCGCCGTGTCCGCAGCAGCGCCAGGATCTCGAAAGTCTTGATCCGTCCCTGGCCGCGCACCTCCTCCGGCAGTTTGTCCATCAACTCATACATGCGCTGATACTGTTTCGTTTTTGAGAGGATTTCCAGGGCTTCCACCGCAAGGGGACGGATGGGCTTTCGCTCCACGGCTTCACACAGAAGGTCCGCCGCCCGGGCCGGATCGCCGCCCCTGTCTTCCAGAACCGCCAGGCAGCGCAGGGCCCAGGGATTCCGGGCACATTCCAGGGAACGGGTAAATTCCTCCCCGGCAGCCTGGTCCTTTCCTGCGGCGGCATACATGACGCCCAGCTGATAATGTCCGTACCAGTGATCGCTTGCGCCCTTTTGGATGGAAGCTTCCAGTGCAGCCTGCCATTCCGGGCCCGTCTGGTAGCTCAAAGGTTCCGCGTCCGGCTCCGGGCAGGGAAGCGCTCCGCCTGCCGCCAATTCCATCCAGGGCCGCTCCTGCTCTCCTATCCTCATGGCATCCAGGGAAAGACCCGCCGTATGGAAACTCTCGCCCAACAGGGCTTTCTCCGCCCGGGCAAATCCCATGCCGGTATGAATTACCGTGCCGTTTAGGCCGTCCAGTTCCCGTTTCAGCCGGTCATGCAGCTCTTCCAGTACATGGGCGGGCCGTACCGCTTCCAGGGCTTCCGCCACGGAAGATATTGCGGCGGTGTAGTCTTTCCCGTGGACAGCAGCCGGATCCGCCTTGACGGCGCCGTAGGATTCCAGCCAGCTGATGGTCTCCCCTCCCTTCATGGGCAGGTGCTCCAGCTGGGTTTTGGCGAGACCGGCCTGAAGCTCGATGTAGGCGCAGCCTTTTTCGGCCAGAAATTCCTGCCAATGCCGTCCGCCGGTACCCATGCCCCAGACGAAGAGCTTGCGTCCCCGCAGCTCTCCCGTGGAGGTCTGGCACATGCCGTATCCGTCTTTGCCCGGAGCTGCGATAAAGGGCCTGGCGTCCCCGGGTACATCGAAGAAAAAGTCCATGGACTGGGGCAGGGTGGTGGTGCGGGTGATATCCCAGTCCAGTTTCCCGCCGTTTTCCCTTGCCAGGCGGGCCGCCTCCCCGCGCAGTTTATCGGCCTCGGCAGTCATGTAGGGGACGGGCACCTTGGCTAACTTGCCGCCATAGCCATAGCGGAAGGCCTTTTCTGCCGGAACCACTACACGCACATCTTCTCCTTCGTTTACGGCCATATTGCTCCACCAGTAGACAGCGGTGTCTTCATCCGTCGCGTTATCAATGCGCACCCGGACATAGAGCTCCCTGGCCCCGTCGGGCAGGAAGGCTTCCAGTTTATAGAAAAGACGGCGCACCCTCTCGTACTGGAACATGCGCAGCACAGGAGTTCCGTCGCTTAAAGCAAGCTCCTGGCAGGCCATGTGGTCCACGGTAAAAGGAGTATGGCCGATGATGCCGATGTTCCACTCCACGCCGCCGGAAATCCAGGCGTTGCGCAGGGCCAGGTTGCAGGGCTGGAACACGGGGTTTACATGCAGCAGCTCCCGCCCCGCCTCCTTGTCATAGAGGGACCAGAGCCTTCCGCCCAGTTCCGGCAGGAAGGCAGCCTTCAGGAATTCATTCTCCAGGACAAATGCCTTGAAGGCATGATCACGGCGGGTCCGGTCATAGCCGTCCTGGATGGTGTAAGGCAGGATGGTATTCACCCGTCCCCATCCCATGTACCGGGCTTCCTCCCGGTTTACGGTGGTCTCGTCGATCTCTATCTTTGCATGGGCGTCCGCCACTGATTTTAAATCAGGAAGGGGGTTCTCCCGCCCCAGGGACGCGGCGGGCATGGTGTAGGTAGTTGTGGTCAGAGTACTCATATTGTCTCCTTTTTGCATAATAATATCAGGCAGTTAACTGTCCGATTTCGGACCGAACAAGCCGGAACCGGAATTTTGCCGGAATGTGCAAAGTTTCGTTGTTAAGTGCGATGCGGCTGCATTTATGCCGGATAGGAAATTTCATAGGTATTCTCCGCAAAGTTCACGGTCACCTTGGTTCCGTCGGCGAAAGTACTGCGCTGCAAGGTCCGTTCATCGTTCAGAAATTCATGGTTTATCATCTTTTCCATGGCTACGTGCTTCTGCAGATCCCGGATCACCTGCCACTGACGGATATTCTCCTGCAATTCCTCTCCTTCCAGGTATTCGCCCATGTAGCCCATACCGCCGTTTAACAGGGCATGCAGAAATCCGGTAGTCCCTTCCGGAATCCCCCAGGTGCCTGCGGGCATCATCCAGGGGATGATCACACAGTCGTGGTATACCAGGTTATAGAGAGGCACAGGAATTGCACAGCCGCTTATGTAAGGAGCCCAGTGGCAGAATACCTGTGCGCCCACAGCCCAGTCGTTCACTTCCTCGGAGGAAGGAGCCACGCCGTGAGCCGTCAGGTAATGGAAGCACCGGTTCCTGGCGTCGATGCACTCCCTGCGGGTCATGGGATGGCGGGGATTGATACATTCGTCCAGTTCATTGCAGGTAAACACGTCCAGGTAAGTGCCCTCCAGATGGATTCCAGCGGCAAAAAGCTGCTCGAAATTGCGCCGCACATAATCCAGGGCCTGGGATGCACAGAGATAATTCTGGGGTCCGCCTGCCCAACGCGCCAGGGAAAAAAGGGTGCCGTCTGCGCTCATGGCAGCATTGTCGGGGTCATAGGTAGGCGCATCCAGGTAGTAATCCCGGTATTGGTCATGCACCCCGAACATATAACCCAGTTCCTGCATAGTATCCGAAAGCTCCTTTAAGCCCTCCCATCCGCCGGCTTCTTTGCAAGGGGGCAGATAATCCGGATGCTGATTGTCGTATCCGGGCTGCCCCCAACCGTCCAGGTGGAGATAGAGCTGGTCCACACCCATCTCTTTCAGCCGCTTTACCCTTTCCGTCCAGTGGGAGAAAGGAACCAGTTTATCGTTTTTCTCCGGATTTTCCTTATTATAATAGGCGGATCCCGGGGTTACATGGCTCTTGCCCTCCACATGCATGACGCAGCAGCCGATGAGCTTTTCCACATTGGG
>CAJTSY010000222.1:3278-3558 GCA_910578995.1 uncultured Acetatifactor sp. | reverse complement strand
ATCTGGGAGCATTGTTTTTCAGGATAACGGCAACACCATTTTCATCTACAAGCCAGTCACCAATTATGTCAAATCCTATCCCGATATACACGGTCCTCTTTCCAATCCTGCTCCATACCGCCTCTAATTCCGGCCGTATGGAGGCATCATAATGAAAGAAATCAAAATCAATCACAGAACAGGACGAACCAAGCCCCAGTCCTGCGCATTGGTTCCTAATCTGTATTCCGTCCAGAGCGTCTATGATATCCCTTGCACTTTCAAAAACTTCGTCCGCCGG
>CAJTSY010000222.1:0-3252 GCA_910578995.1 uncultured Acetatifactor sp. | reverse complement strand
CGCCAGTCTTTCCTGCCAGAGATTTCTATGTGGTCTGCTCCATCCGGAGTTTACCAAAAGTCTGTTAGCCTCCAGCCGTTTATAGTCAAGCATCCCGTCACCCCTATCCTGTTTAATGTTCTATTCTTTTCTATTCCTTCTTATCATTCCCGGTTCTAACAATGAAGTAAGTCCGCATTTATTCAAACCATAAAACAACACCGATAGGACTTCCATCCGCTTTGAACTGCACCGTGTAAACATCCAGATTGAGGAAATCTTCATCCGTCCCGTCCCCTCTTTTCAGGCTGATTGTAAAGCCGTCAAATATACGGAATCCATATGTTCCATAGCTGAATTCTCCCACATATATGCCGCATGGAAAATAGTCCGCCCCCAAATCAATCCTGTATCCTTTCAGAAAATACAACGCTTTTTCTACATAGCCGCTCCAGTCCCGCAATATTTTCTTCAGCAGTTCCATGCGCACTATTGGGATTGTTTCATTGAACAGCTGCAACACAATTCCGATGTCATCTTTTAAGTTCACCTCACAGGTATTGTTTTCCACTTTGCATATACCGTCTTCGCAATAATATTGAAGCATCTCCTGATGATTCTGCTCCAGTTCTGCCAGAAACTCCTCCATGCTCATTTGGACTTTCATAATATCCTTCCTCTATACTGGTCATCTTCCTTGTTTCACTTTCCGCCAGGCTGAAATCATGCCATGCCTGTATATATCCTTGTTTTACAGCACATTTCAAGTCCCATGCGCATTTTTACCGTCCTTGTCAGAAAATTGCTTTCTCACAGGAGATAATCGTAAGAGCAGTTCCGTCAGGGAATCCGCCAGCAGTTTAGGAGCTTTGTATCTTCCTTCCTGCTCAAATCCATAAGTGTCATCACATAAGTCCCACGAATACACCTTTCCTGTCACGATATCCACACAAAGGGATCCATCCATCTTTCCATACCTTCCTATTATGATAAAATTCCGATACTCCTCTGCTGCCGGATATTCATCCGATGGGAAAAACAGTTCCTCTGTTTCCTCTTCCTCACCCATATTGCCGTCTATCTCCATTTCCGGCAGTTTTGCCACAAGCTCCGCAATGACTTCCATTGCCTGTGGGCTGTTTTTTATGTCAGGGATAAACTCTAAAATATCAAGGTCAATCCTTTTCCCGGATAAAATATCTATCCCCACATCTTCAAACACTTCCGTTCCCGGTGTATGGATATTGATGCCGATTGCAGGGATACCGTTCATGCGCTCCGGCGGTATCTGCTTCCAGATTGCGACAGCCTCCTCCACGGTAGGGATATTCTCATAAAATTCGCCCATGCTGTGGAACTCTCCGCACTCCGCAACGGTCAGCGTCACTTCCGGTTCTGCCTGTTCCGTGAATAAAGTTTCCCTCAGTCCTTTGTATGTAAAATTTTCCCCGTCAAATATGGTAATCTGGTCTGTTTCCTCATTGAACTCTATGGAGAAGTCCAGCCTGTCCCCCTGCTCGATAGAAGCATGGTCTGCCGCTTTTATCCATTCCCCGTATTTTCCCATTTCCACAAAAGGCTTGTCACATTCCGCATAGGCTTTACACAGCCCCTCCGCATCAAGCCCGCTGGTATTCTTAAACCACCGTTCCTCGTCATTCATGCGGATATTAAAAATACTGACTGGCTCTTTCTCCCTTGCTTCACGCACTCCCTCCAGATAGTCCTCCACCTGCGGGAGATAGGTTTCCAGTGTCCCCGTCCTCTGTGCCGTTATTGGATTGATGTCAACTTTGATACCGCCGATATGAATCCCGTCACAATTATTAAAAGCATTGAATAAATCATCTTCACGCTCATTCGTGGAAAGCTCCACTGCCACATCAAGGTCAGAGCCTTCACGCTCCAAGCCCCGGCACCGGCTTCCGACTACTGCCACATCTATAATCTCCGCCTGAATGACATATTCATCAATCTTTGCCTGCACATGGCATTTTACGGTTTCCTCAATCTCTGCCGGGTTCATTTCGCTGATTTCATGGAACAGCTCATTCGTCTTTGCCTTGAAATTTTCAACCGCATTTCCCTGTGTCTGCGGTTCAATGCGGTTTGCGGCTTCCACCTTTTCCATCAATCCATCATAATCAATCGGTATCAGTTCATCATCGTCACCAATATTCCCCCCTGCACCGTTGTCAAATGGATTTTCTCTCAAATCCTCCACTATGTCGTTAAGGGCTTCCCTGATACTGACATCAGGGTTATCATAAACTCCGCGGTCTATCTCTTTATAGTCAGTACCCATAATGGAATAGTCATAACCGCCGTCCGTTTCCTGTATGCTGATGAAGCGGTCTGCTATCTGAAAGGCAAGTTCCGTTTCCGCCATTTCCTCCGGTTCTGTTTCTAACTTCAAATCTTTCTGCCTTGCAGAAAGATTGACATCGTGTCCAGAAGTGTCCTGTCTGCCTTCTAAGGACTGTTTCATCTCTGCAAGCACCTGTTCCGTTTCATCTCCGAGGTCAATAATCTCATCACCGTCCTCCATATCCTCAAATTCCGGTGCTTCTGCCGACTTCTCCGGCTCTGACTGTTCCGTTTCTAACTTTTGGACATTATGTCCAGAAGTTATTTCCTCCTGTCCGGCAGACAATTCTTTTTCCTTTTCCAATACTTCACTGCGGAACATATCAATAAAGCCGTCCAAGACCGCCGGGTGGCTGCTTACAATCAGTTCACGGTTCATATCTATTCCATGCACGATATTTTCAGGAATGTAAAACTCCGATGCCCACGCTTTGTTATCCACTGAAAAACGTCCGTCCCACGATTCCTGCTGGATTGTGCTGGCAAGGACAAACGCCATGCGCTCCGAACCATACTGCTCCGCTAAAGGCTTCACAATATCATGCTTTAAGTGCATACCGTCAAAATTCTGCCGTATTGTTCCCTCAATCGCTTCCCTGCACTCCCTGTCAAGTTTTCGGGAATCGCTGTATTTATCCACTTCCCCATGTTCCATTGCATAACTCAGGGTATGCCCGTAGACAGCCGGGTAACTTTTCTGTGCTTCTGGCTGCCCTGCCTGTATCTGCTCCGGCTCTGACTGCTCCGTTTCTAACTTCAAATCTTTCTGCCTTGCAGAAAGATTGACATTATGTCCAGAAGTGACACTTTCCGCAATTTTTTCCTCCTGCTCCTCGGCGGCTCTTGCCTGCTCAATCTTTTTGTACTCACTTTCCATCAGACCGAGAAAAGCCGTCCCCATTTCTT
>CAJTSY010000221.1 GCA_910578995.1 uncultured Acetatifactor sp. | reverse complement strand
AAATACATCGGGAGGTAGTCCCGAGGAAAGGTGGAAGAGGGTGACTTTTATGCAGCAGGTATTTGTGAAATTTAGTAATGCGGACCAGGTAAGGAATTTTGTGAATGCAGTAAGTACGATGGAAGCGAACTTTGAGCTTGGCTCAGGCAGGCGTGTGGTGGATGCGAAGTCCATTTTAGGCGTTTTCGCACTGGACTTGGCGCGGCCGCAGAGACTGGTATGTGATTCTGACGATTCAGCTATGCTGGACAAAATCGGCCCTTATCTGCTCCGGGAAAAAGTCTGCTGAATCCAGACGGTCCCTTTTGCAATGATTGCGGAGGGGCTGTTTTTTTGTGCGGACATGCGTTTTTCATGTTGTGTAAATTCGGAACTATATGATATAATTATGATAAATAATTCTGCCGGGAGGCGTGAAGGAGGTAAGAGGCATGATTGACATTATTTTTTACGCAGTGGCTGCGGTGGCGATCATCGGGGCTGTCATTAAAATCATAAAGTCCAAAAAGGGCGGCGGGGAAAAATGACGGCCATGCGGAAAAGGCAGGTGTGAGAATGCGCTGCGGATAGTAACGGAATACATAAAGAGGGATGTAAAATGGATGATAAGCTGCACATGAACTGGTCGGTGCGTTCCATCGGCGCCATAGTGATCGGAAATATTTTATACGCGCTGACACTGAAGCTGTTTCTGCTTCCGGCCAACCTGGCCAGCGGGGGAGCCACGGGAATCGCCCTGGCGGTGCATAATATGACAGGACTGTCGGTTTCTGGCGTCCTGTTGGTGGTGAATGTGGGGATGCTGGTTCTGGGACTGATCCTTCTGGGGAAGGCGTTTGTGGTGACCACGCTGCTGAGCACCTTTATGATGCCTGCGGCCCTGGAGGTGATGGACAGGGTTCTGGGCGACTTTGTGCTGACCCATGATCTGCTGCTGTGCACCCTGTTTGCCGGCCTGGGCGTGGGCGTCTCCCTGGGAGTGGTGATCCGCACAGGGGCTTCCACCGGGGGGATGGATATTCCTCCCCTGATCCTTTTTAAGTATTTCCGGATTCCGGTGTCGGTGAGTCTCTATGCTTTTGACGTGACGATTCTGCTGGTGCAGGCGCCCCTGCATGAGGCGGAAAACATTCTGTACAGTATCCTGTTCGTGATGGTTTCCTCCATCGCCCTGGACAAGACGCTGATGATCGGCACCACCCAGACGGAAGTGAAGATCATCAGCAACCGGTCCGCAGCCATCCGGGAGGCCATACTGAAGCAGCTTGACCGGGGAGTGACACTCCTGGAGGCGGAAGGAGGCTATCTCCATGACAGGACCCAGGTGATTTTCAGCGTGATCTCCAACAGGGAGCTGTTCAAACTGGAGAAGCTCGTTCACGGCATTGACCCCAACAGCTTCATGGTGATTACCAGAGTCAGCGAGGTGAAGGGGAGGGGATTTTCCATGGACAAGCATGCGCTGTGACGCGCGATGATACGGCAGGAAGCGATATGGGGTTTAGGAAGACAAGGGGCAGGCTGATCTGAAACCTGCGGAAGATTCCCGGAAAGGGCGCGGCCTTTTCCGGGAATCTTTTTCTCCTGTGGGAAAGCTTTGCCCTGTGGGTAAATTCCTGTCCTGTGGCAAGGTCTGCGCCAGGCGGTTTTAAAGTAAAGTTTCTCTAAAGATTTGTTTAAGATATAAAAAAACATATTGAGACGCCTTCATTTTTTTGATATAGTCATATTCGGAGCCTGAAGCGGATGAAAACGGGACAGGCGGGGAAAAATGACAGGAGAGGGACGGCAGGAGGACGCAATGGGAAAGCTTTGGAGAAAAATGAAAAATCTGATTCCGGAATACGGTGTAATGCCCCTGCTCATTGCCGTGGCCCTGAACTTTTCGGTGTACGGCGGGGCCAGGGTCATTGCGGGAGACTGGATACATCACAATATACAGGGGAAGCTGGACGGCATGATTCCGTTCCTGCCCTTTACGGCGGCGATTTATCTGGGGTGCTATCTGTTCTGGATCGTCAATTACATCCTGATTGCCAGGAGGGGGAAACGGGAGGTCTGCCAGTTTTTTGCCGCGGACTTCATCTCCCGGCTGATATGTTTTGCCTGTTACCTGATTTATCCCACCACCAATGTCCGGCCCGTAGTGGAGCCGGAGGGGTTCTGGAACCAGGTGATGATCTTGCTGTACACCATTGACGCGGCGGACAATCTGTTTCCCTCCATCCACTGCCTTGTGAGCTGGTTCTGTTTTGCGGGGCTGCGGGGGGAAAGACGGATTCCCCGTTGGTACAAGGCCGCATCCTGCGTGATGGCGCTGTTGGTCTGCATTTCCACCCTGACCACGAAACAGCATGTCATTGTGGATGTAGTGGGCGGAGTTGCGTTGGCGGAGCTTTGTCTGTGGATCGGGAAGAGGCCGAAAGTCTGGAAGACGTATGAGAAGCTTCTGGATGAGATCGACGGGAAACTTCTTCTGGAAGGGGGAAGCGCCTAGTGCAGTCGAAAAAGAAGATAATAGGCAATGGCATCTTCCTGGCGGCGGTTTTTCTGCTTACTGTAGTCGGGGTATTCCACGGGGAAGATCTCGAGGGCATGATGGAGGCCATCCGTGATGTGGAGAAAATAAAACTGGTTCCGGGAATAGCCCTGGTCCTGTTCTTTATCTGGGGAGAGTCCATCATTCTGTGGTATATGATGAAGTCCTTCGGTATCCGGCTGAAAAAGCGGGTCTGCTTTCTGTTTTCCTCGGTCGGGTTTTTCTTCAGCTGCATTACCCCTTCCGCAAGCGGCGGGCAGCCCATGCAGGTGTATTATATGAAGAAAGAAAAAATCCCTGTTCCGGTGGCTGCTGTGATTCTGATGATTGTGACAATTACATATAAATTGGTATTGGTTGTGATCGGGATAGGCGTCCTCGTGCTGGGGAGAGGATTTAAGGAACGGTATCTGGGGGAAGTGCTGCCGTTTTTTTACCTGGGTGTGCTGCTGAATGTGTTCTGCGTGACATTTATGACGGTTCTGGTATTTCATCCGGTTCTGACGGAGCGGATTCTCACATGGGGGATGCGCCTGTTGGAAAAAGGGCGTTTCCTGCGGCACAGGGAGGAGCGGGGCCGGAAGCTTCGCAATGCCATGGAGGTATACCGGGAGACCGCGCAATACCTGGAGAAGCACAGGAAGGTGCTCCTGGGGGTGATCCTTATCACATTTGTGCAGCGTTTTGCCCTGTTCGGGGTGACCTGGGTGGTGTATCGGGCCTTCGGACTGTCAGGGGCGGGTTTCTGGGATGTGGTGATGCTCCAGGCGGTGATCTCGGTGTCCGTGGATATGCTGCCCCTTCCCGGGGGGATGGGTATCAGTGAGGCCATGTTTCTCCGGATCTTTCCCAGTGTATTTCAGGGGATGCTGCTTCCGGGCATGGTGGTTTCCAGGGGCCTGGGATACTACAGCCAGCTGTTAGTGAGCGCGCTTTTTACCATCGTGGCACAGGTATATTATTCGATGCGGCGCAGGTAGAAAGCGGCAGTAATTTTTTGTTGCTGTTCACTCGGTCCGCCGCCAGGTGTTTTCGTG
>CAJTSY010000220.1 GCA_910578995.1 uncultured Acetatifactor sp. | reverse complement strand
AATCATCAGATACCTCCCCGAATTTCTTTGCTTTCTACCACTTTAGTCCTTATGTAAACCATCCTGCTCGGAACAGAAAAAACGCCTTCCGCACATGCGAAAGCTGCCCTGAATGTGATTCTTCACGCTTTGATCAGGATGCGGGATTATTTTCTGACAGTACTCCCATAGAATTCGTTCTATCGGATTCCATTTTGAAAAAGCCTGCCGTACCATAAGACAGAGATACCATACAGGAAGAAAAACGGAGGTACTGAACATGATTGATTCAAGATGTAACGATTTTCCCTCGTAGGGCACACCCCTGGTGTTGAACAGTACTGTGTCCATCCCAACTGCCTGGGCTGCCGCCTTCATTCTTTTTCTTCCTATTCTGAAATCTGTTTTATGTTATCGCCGCAACCTTTTAAGCGCGTTCCTTTTCCGCCAAAAGTGCGTAAAATGTGGCCCATGGACTGGGCTTTCCCACCTTTTCCTTAGGCAGCCAGGACTTTGTCATGGTGCCCGCCAGAATGACCCTGCCCATGTCATCCTTCGCGGCATCCAGATACCGCCAGCCTGCGGCGGCCTCCGGCGCATTTCCATACCCAAGGGCAGAAACAGTCTCCATGATATTCTGGATTCCTATCCGCATGGTCTCAAAGGGGTGGAATACGTCTGCATTCCGCCATCCTGCCCTGTCGTCAAGCACCACTCTGTCCGGCTCTCCCCGTCGAAAAAGCAGATTTCTGCCCAGGAAATAGGAAACCAGCCCTTCTTCTATCCCAGGGGTCTCAGGGGCAATCCCTTTTTTGCGGCAGCATGCGCACAGCCGCAGGGCATAGTAATCCGCTTTATAGCAGCTTTTCGGGACATAATCCAGTCTGGCCTTCCGTCTTTCGCAGAGGAATCCTCCGTCAGGCAGATGTTCATCCGCCAACATGGCAAATATTCTCCGCACAGCCGGTTCCCCGCCGAACCCCAGTGAAACAAGGGCCTGCAAAAGCAGGAAGGCTTCGCAGCCAAAGTCAAAGCCTGTCCCCAACCTTTCCATTGCCGCCTCGAACCAGAAGGACGGCATCATGGAACGCTCCAGGCCGCATTCCGCAAGGGCGTTCACATAATAAACATACCATAATCCCTTTGTCCTGTGCCAGTCCTCCGGCAATTTCCCCGCAATCCACTGAAAGGCTTCGTAAGAGCCATCCTCCATGTCAAGCAGTTCTGTCTTCACACGGTACCTTATTGCCGGATTTCCGTTCTCCAATAGCCAGTTAATCGTATCGTTTGACATCCTGTTTTACCCCTCTCAAATAAATGGCAAAAGTAAAAACCATAGTCTGCAAAAAATACCTGAAAATTTTTCTGTAATGAACGTTTTTCAAGTATAACGTTCCGGCAGTTCCCTGATGAGGGCCTCTTTTTGCTGCAGCATATTATCTTTCTGTTGTAATGCGGCTTCTTTCTGCTGTAGAGAACACTCATTCTTCCTGATTTCAGCGCGCATTTCATCAATCACATATTCCACCGTATTTTTGTCCATGATAGCCAGTGCTTCAGAATACATGCTGATCACCTCCCTCGGCTGGTAACGGAAACAAATGATATCCTGGTAAAATTCCTGAAAAAACAGATATTTCTACACGATATGTTGCATATCTTTCAGGTCATCGGAACCGAGGAAATACAGCCACGCATCCAGTTCTTTAAGCTTATTATGGGGCATGGCGCGGAAAATATCAAGAGGAATGTAGATAAAATTCATCAGAGACGAAAGGCTCAGTCCGCTGCCGAAGGAAAAACGGGAGTGGTGTATGTTGGTTACCGGATATTCTATATCTGGTGTAAAACTTCTTAGTACGACAGCCCCAAATTTATTGTTTCACGCTCAATCTCAAAAAGATATGCCAACTCTTCACAAAGGGCTGACTCTACCCTCACAACTCCCGCTTCATTCTGAACCTGTGCATTCAGGATCTGTATTATTATACCCTATCGCCTGGTTTTAGGGTTGTATACTGTATCAGACTCACACTGTATCAGTATCAGACAATCTGATGTGCCCTCTGGATACCTGTGCATATCAAGAATACCATACTCATGAGCGCATTCATTTGCCACCCTTTTTGCCTCGCATTGCGCCAACGCTTATTTGTTATACAGGCAAATCGGCAAATGTTTTCGATAGTAATGAATTGTCTACGACAGTTCCTAAGTATAAAATACAGTGCCATGCACATGTATACACATACTGCATGTCATCATATGTCCCCTGATTTCATGTGTTATGAATTAAAATCTTCACTTATAATTAGATATTTATAAAATTAAATATTGACATATATATTTTATTCTTGTATAATCACATTATCAAATTTTAATTCAAAGGAGGCAGAATCATGAACACACAAAAATCGGAAGCATTCACCCGTTTCCTGGACCAGCGTGCCGCCGACATACAGAAAGCAGTTGTGCAGCTTAACGAAGACCACCGAATCGACGAAGCCAACTTCGAGAAAATCCGGGCAAATATTTTCCAACAGGTCATCAAAACCGTCTTTCTGGCCCTCCAGAGGACACCCCGAACCGAACAGGAGCTGCGGGCGCTCATGGATGGCAGGCTGGTCATGTTTGAGGAGACCTGGAAGGGTTCTCTCGCCAAAGCCCGGGAGCACAATGATGAAAAACGTATACTGCAGGAAGAGGTGAAACTGGAAGCTCTGAAGGAAATCCGGCAGAAATTCGAAGAACTGTGGGAGGTGCCCGTATGACAGAAGCAAATGCCATCAAGCTTTTCAAATGCCTGGCGGACAAATCCAGGCTGCAGATTTTAAAGTCGCTGATGCAGGAAGACATGTATGTGGAACGCCTGGCGGAGCGCCTGGGTCTGACCCCCGCCACTATCTCCTTCCACTTAAAAAAACTGGCTGAAATCGGCGCCGTCACGTCCGAGAAAACCCAGTACTACACCATGTATTCCCTCTGCCGGGACACCTTTTCCATGACCATCCTGGACGTGCTGAAAGAGCAGTCGGACGAAGCGGAACTTCAGGCACAGCGGGAACGGGCATACCGGCAGAAGGTGATAGACGCCTTTTTCGAGTACGGCAAACTGAAATCCATCCCCGCACAGAGAAAGAAAGAGCGCATCGTACTGGAGGAAATCGTCAAGGCCTTCGAGCCGGGCAGAATCTATTCGGAGCGGGATGTGAACATCATCATCGCCGATTATAATGATGATTTCTGCACCATACGCCGCGATATGATCTCCGAGCGGCTGCTGGACCGGGACAGCCGGGGGTACTGGAGAATTTTTCCTGAGGGCAGGACATAAAAACCTCCGCCGAAGTTCCCATGGCGTCTCTGGCTCCCCATGGCGTTCCCGGCTTACCATGGTGCTCCTGACTTTCCATGGCGTTCCTGACTTACCATGGAATTCCCAGCTCCCCATGCTCGCCGCTCACAGAAACCTCCGCCGGACTGCTGCACACAGCATACCCCGCCTTTCCCTGACAGCAGTGCTTAAACCTTGGAAGGCCGGGAACCTGTTTTTAGCTTCCCGACCTACGTTTTATTTGTGCACTTTATTGTGCTTTCCCCTTTTTATTTCTTCAGTAAAAACCAACATATTCTGCAATTCTTTATGGCAATATTACGATATCAAACATACTTCTTATCGGAAACACAGCATTTTTATCAATATAAATTCTTATGATGATTTCTTGAATTAGAAACAATTTTATCAC
>CAJTSY010000219.1:1590-3796 GCA_910578995.1 uncultured Acetatifactor sp. | reverse complement strand
CAGTAAAATCAAGGGATAGCGCCATTTTGCATTTCTTTAAGTGTTAAAGATGGGAGTATATTTTAACGGATATGTCAAGAATTATAGCGGCTTTACACCTCCTCCAACATCCACACCCTCATCTGGCCGGCACCCCGGTTGGCCCAGGCATAATAGGGAATGGCCGTAAGGCGCGCCTTCTCCTTCACCGGGGGCTTCTCGCTGTACAGCGCCTCCCCTCCTCTCATCCGGTATCCGTCTACGTCTATCAGTACATTTCCCTTCAATATGCCGTTCTCACACAGATAAGCTTCCGCCTTCAGTTCCCTGGGAATGCGCAGGCTCTGGAGCAGTTCCCCGTTGTCAGCTTCCTCAAAGCAGTACACCACAGGCCCCCGCATCAGCGCCACGCAGCCCGCATCCTCCCGGACATGCTGACTGGCATAGACCCTGCGGATTTCCATGGGGAAACGCAGCTCCACCAGATCTCCCGCCTCCCATTTTCTGTCCAGATAAACATAGCCCTTTTCAGTCAGCTTTCCGGCATCCACCCTTTTCCCGTTCAGCGTAAGCTCCGCCCCTTCCCTCCCGAAATCCACATAATAAGGGATATGGATGGCAAGGGTAAAGCGTTCCTCCGTTTTGGGCGTCACCCGGTACAGGGCGCTTCCCTCCCAGGGATAGCCTGTCTCCAGGGTGATGTCCGCCTTTCCCAGTTCCGCCTTCTGCCCGATGTACAGATGGGAATAGATCGCAGTATCGCTTTCGCTGAAGCAGTATTTTCCCAGGGAAGTGATCAGCCTCACCAGATTGGTAGGACAGCAGGCGCAGGCATACCACCCGGGACGTTCCGGCAGGGAATGGCGGTAGCCGAACAGTTTCCCGGACACCCCGGGCTCGCATTCCAGGGGATTGACATAAAAATACCGCTTTCCGTCCAACTGCATGCCGCTGATGGTGCTGTTGTACAGTTCCTTCTCCATGATATCCGCATAGGCGCCGTCCGCTTCCGTCTTCAGCATCCGATGGGCGAAAAATACCATGGCGATGGAGGCGCAGGTCTCCGCGTAAGCCATGTCATTGGGCAGTTCGTAGTTGTTGGAAAAAGCCTCCCCCTCGGGATTTCCGCCGATTCCGCCGGTGATGTAGAGCTTGCGGTTCACGATATTGTCCCACAGGGTCCGGCATGCCCGGTACAGCCTGCTGTCCCCGTCGGTTCCAGCCAGATCCGCCATGGCAGTGTACATGTACAGCGCCCGCACCGCATGGCCCACGGCTTCCTTCTGTTCATAGATGGGCAGATGGGCCTGGTTATAGCTCACATCCAGTTTATCCGTGTTGTACTGCCCCCAGTGCTGCCATCCACGCTTCACTTTTTCCTGATAAAAATAATCCGGATTTTTGCCTCTTTCCTCCAGAAAATACCTTGCCATGTCCTTATACTTCTCTTTTCCCGTGGCATGGTATAGCTTCATCAGGCCGATTTCCACCTCCTGGTGCCCGGGAAAACCGTGCTCCTTCCCTTCCTCCGGGCCGAACCGGGAGATGATATGGTCCGCCAGGCGCTCCGTCACACGGAGGAGTCTGTCCTTTCCCGTGACTTCCGCATAGGCCGCAGCCGCCTCCATCATATGCCCTGCACAGTACAGCTCGTGGCATTCGTGAAGATTCTGCCAGCGGCGCTCAGGCTCTTTCACGATAAAATAGGTGTCCAGATAGCCGTCGGACTGCTGCGCTTTTTCGATGATTTCAATGATTCCGTCCGCCCGTTCCTCCAGGGCGGCGTCCGGCTTCACGGACAGGGAATACGCCACTCCCTCAAGCCATTTTGCCACATCGCTGTCCTGGAATACCATGCCGTAGAATTCCCCCTCTTTCAGGCCCGCCGCTATCCGGAAATTCTCTATGGCATGGCTCTTTTCCACCTCGGGCACTTCGTCGTTCAGGACTTTTTCCTGAAAGGGGATGACTATATCCGTGACCTTCTCCTGGATGCCGGACCAGAATCCGTCCCGGATTTTCACCTGGCTTACTTTCACGTCGCCTGCTGTTTTCATTTCATCCACTCTTTTCATTTCATCCGCTGTTTTCATTTCATCCGCTGTTTTTACCTCACCTGCTGTTTTCTTCATTTTCATCCTCCTTGTGTTTTCATTTTTTAGTATGGAGTGTCTTTTTCCCATGGGATGCCTTTTTCCCATGGGATGCCTTTTTCCCATGGGATGCC
>CAJTSY010000219.1:0-1490 GCA_910578995.1 uncultured Acetatifactor sp. | reverse complement strand
CTTTTTCCCATGGGATGCCTTTTTCCCATGGGATGCCTTTTTCCCATGGGATGCCCTTCTCCTATGGGCTGCCTTTCTCCCATGAAAATATCTTTCCGATTGCCTGTACTCACAAATTATGGTATCATTTTAACAGATTATGGCAACCTACAGTTTTCAATGAAAGGTGGATAAATCATAGATGTTGTATGCCGTATCAGACGCCCTGCAGCCGGTTGAATTCCTGTCTGCCGGTATCCTTAAAAATGAGGACCGCTTCCTGCACGCCAGGCGCGTCATGGATTCCTATGAACTGATTTCCGTGACACAGGGACTGCTCCACATCCAGTCCGGCCCCCGCAGCTACCATCTGTCGCCGGGACAGTTTGTGCTCCTGTTTCCGGAAGAATGTCATTTCGGCACACGGCCGTCGGAAGGGGCGCTGTCCTTCTACTGGAGCCATTTCCGTTTCCGCTCCGGGAATCCAACTGTCTGCGGGGAACAGGAGGCGGAGCGCTTTTTCCGGGAGGAGGACCATCCCCGGTATATCCTGCCCGAAACCGGTGACTTCTCCGCCAACAGCCGTGTCAATGTGCTCTTCGTGCAGCTCACGGATCTGGCCAGGCGCATGGGCCGCCACTCCCGGATACAGTGCGGTTATGCCCAGAGCACTTTGCTCCTGGAGCTCACCACGGAATGCTTTTTCCGCCGAAACCTCCTGCTCCGGGACCGGGATATCCCCCCGGCTATAGCCAGTCTGATGGAATGGCTGCAACTCAATTACGACACCGCCCTTTCCGTTGCGGAGATCGGGGAGAAGTTCGGCTACCATCCCTCCTATCTCACCGCCCTGTTCCGGCGTTACAGCGGATGCACCATTACAGAATACATAAACCGCCAGCGCATCCGGGCGGCAAAAAACCTCCTCACCTCCGTGCAGAAAAGTTCCCTGGCGGAAATCAGCATGCAGGTGGGCATTTCAGACGAGAAATATTTCATGAGGCTGTTTAAGCGCTACGAAGGGATTACCCCCACCGCTTACCGCAAAGCGTTTTCCAGGGGAAAAGAGAACCGGTCTTGAATACCATAGGCTCTCGGAAACTTGAGCCTGTTGGCCAAAGCCCGGCGGTTGACTAAACATTGAAAAGTGAATATTGTCCAAAACGGAACAGTAGAAATAAATTTTGAGAAAAAGTGCTCTGGAAAGCCGCATAAAATAAGACTTAGAGATTCCGAGAGTATATTTCACAATATTGGAGCAAATTTCATGAATCAGAAGACAAGTATAAGGACATTCTTTCATAGTAAGGGATTTGTCGAGTTTTTGCACATAGCTTTAGAGGATAAATGGTTGTATGTGATCATCATAGGAATTCGTATTATTGAAGTTTTACTTTCCTTGGGATGGGCTGAACTAAATCGCAGGTTATTTAATGAAATAACTTCATTGTCTACCAGGTTGTGTATAACTATTGTAGGGTTATTTATACTGATCAAGTGCTTAAATGTAA
>CAJTSY010000218.1 GCA_910578995.1 uncultured Acetatifactor sp. | reverse complement strand
AGGTTAGAGGATTTGGACAAGATAGGAAAAACGGTTTTCCTTACCAGGGAGGAAGCCGAGGCGGCATTGGAAAGGATGGGTGAAAAATGAAACTTTATTTTTACTTTCTGGAAGGCAGGAAGAGCTGTATCCGAATGGAAGAGTGTGAGGTGGAAGAAAAGGCCAGGACATACAGGCCGATAGACAGGTTTCCGTCAGCTTTCCGCAGGTCAATCGTAAGAAAGGATGAAATTGGGAGGTTTTTGGCATTAATTGATACAAGTATCATAATTCTGACGGAAAAGGATCCGGAAAGGGTTGCCGAATTGTTTTCCATCAGGTGCCGGAATGATATCTCCCGCGCCAGGAACAGAATCCTGGATGCGGAAACTGAAATCGAGAAAACCAACGACATCCTGGACGCGATCGAAGAGTGGCGGCGGGAGAACATGTAGCCAGGTATGATTAGGGGAGTGAAACCATGCGTAGAAAATGCGATACCTGCTTATGCCGGACGTGCCTGAAAGCCTGCAGGTGCGCGGACTGCCAGGGGAAGGTGGAGGCCTGCGGGAATTACAGGGGATTTCACCAGCTGGACATTTTCAGGCAGGATGCAAAACGGTATATGCGTATCCTGGTGGCCTGCGAGGAAAGCCAGCGCGTCTGCACGGAGTTCCGGCGCCTGGGGCATGAAGCCTGGTCCTGCGACATTGAACCATGTTCCGGCGGGCATCCGGAATGGCACATACAGGCGGACGTGCTCCCCCTGCTGGGTGGGGACTGCGGGTTCCGGACGGCGGACGGCACGGGGCACTGGGTTTACGGAAAATGGGACATGATCATTGCATTTCCGCCCTGTACGCACCTTGCGGTATCCGGGGCGAAGCATTTTGCACAGAAACGGAGGGACGGAAGGCAGCAGCAGGGCATAGACTTTTTTATGAAGTTCGTGGATGCGGACTGTGAAAGAATAGCCATAGAAAATCCGGTGGGGATCATGTCGGGGCTGTACCGGAAGCCCGACCAGATCATACAGCCGTATGAGTTCGGAGATCCCTTTGAAAAGAGAACCTGCCTGTGGCTGAAGAACCTGTCCCCCCTGGTGCCGACAAAAGTGGTGCAGCCGCCCGAAAGACAGAAGCTGCCAGGTGGCCATACAATTCCGGCCTGGTACTCAAGGGGCGGGAGGGACCGGCAGAAGAACAGGTCAAAGACATTTCCCGGCATTGCGGCGGCCATGGCGGAGCAGTGGGGAGTGGTGGATGATACATCCATTCAGAAGTGCCAGTCAGTCCCCAGGCATTCACTATCATATTACGGTTTGACATATAAAAGGGTTGAGGAACTGGAAAGGCTGATACGGTCCGGCAAATATGCCACCGTCGCTTTACAGGCGGCTCATAAAGCAGATAATGACGCGGCAGAGTATATTCTGCTAAGCATCATGAAAAAACTCTCGTATGAGGGGTTGGATAAACTGTACGGACGTGGGGAGATTGATAGGGTTCCGTGTTCGCGGACAGGGTTTTATTACACAAAGAAATATTTTTACAGTATTTTTGATAAGGAGTTAAGGAGGATAGGGAAGTGAGTTTTAGAGTAGATGGGATTAACGGAATATGCCATTACGCATATGACAAACCTGAAGTTATATGCTTTAGGGACGTTGCCGATGATGCCCATGCGTCTTATTGGTACGAGTGGCAGGGAATAAGCCAAAACATTTCCATGGAACAATTCTTTGAGGAAGTGGAAAAATGTGGGTGGAGTGCGGAAAAACTTTCAGTCAGGGCATTAGAAGATGGGAGCGGAGTCATTATAGACCATGGACTGCGGCATCAGTTTTGGATTCCAATGAGCGTTATCAATAACTATGATTGGGATTTAGAGTATCTGCGGACATCATTGGAGGACAGAATCGAAAGCCAGGATATCAGATTAAAACCGTGCCCGTTCTGTGGCGGAAAAGCAAAACTTATGGTCATTCAGGAGTTAAGGATTGGTGGAGATGAAGGTTTTGTTATTCAGTGCGAAAACTGCCATATGAATACAGCTACGATTAACGGGATGTATTCACCAAACTCTGCGGATGTTGTAGAAGCATGGAACCAGCGAAAATAAATTGGTACAACGATTTCTCTTAAATGCCTTACAATAGAATCAGGGGATTTAGGGGGATTGCGAAAAAGGTAGGAGAATATGGGGAAAAGGGATATAAAGTGTGCAGAGTGCGAATATGGAGAGTACCTAAACGTGTTTGATTCTTACACTTGTAGAAATCCCGAATGCAAAGATGTTCCAATATTCAAGGGTAAAACACATCCTCATTGCTGTCCTATTGTGGGAGGTAAGAAATATTTTTTCCACGGAAACCATAAAGAAGTTGTAGAAGTAAGATTTCCATTAAGAGGTTGATTGCGGAATTGAATGGATAAGCTGACTCAAAAGCAGAAAGCAAAGGTGAGGATATGAGATTTGATAGAAAGAGTTTTTCTGTCAATGCGGATTCTGTCTGCCGCAAATTACTGCCGGAGTCCCATAGGCAGACATTAGATGGGAAAGAAGTTATTGACGGGCAGATAGAGTACAATGCAGACGGAGAAGAATGGTATCTTTATCCTGTACTGCCAGAATGGTGTGTTGAATGACTGGTCCGAGGTGAGAATATGAAGTATTGGCAAATTGAGAAATACATAGGCATGGAGGGAATGAGCATCCGGGAATTTGCTGACAAGTGCGGCATCGCTCCTTCTACTATGAGCCGGTTCCTTAATGGAAAAACCGATATTCAAAAAAGAAACATTGATAAAATCCTGAAAGTGACCGGATTGACCTATGAGGAATGCTTTGAGGTAATAGAGCCGTTTGGATAATATGCAGATTGAGGTGATAGAAAGTGGCGAACGTTGGCAGACCTCCGAAGTATAAGAGCGTGGAGGAAATAGAAGATAAAATTGAACAGTATTTTGAATCCTGCGAGGGTGAGCCACTTATTGACGATGAAGGGAATCAGGTGGTTAATAAATATGGCTATCCATGTTGGATAAAGCCACCGAAGCCTCCTACTGTGACAGGATTGGCGTTGGCGTTGGGATTTACGACAAGGCTTTCTCTGTTGAATTATCAGGGAAAGAAAGAGTTTATGAACACGATTACGCGCGCGAAGACGAAAATCGAGGAATACGCCGAGAGCCGCCTGTTTGACCGAGACGGCTCCAACGGCGCACAGTTCAGCCTGCGGAACAATTTCAAGGGGTGGAATATTGACAACGAGCAGAAGCTTGAAATCGAACTCCTGAAGCTGGAAAGCCAGATCAAGGACAGCCAGCCGGAGGAAGAAGCAGAGGACAATTTCCTGGATGCGCTGAATGGAACGGCGGAGGAAGTGTGGGAGGAAGGAGAAGAAAAGGATGGAGAATCAGAAAGCGATTGAATGGCTGAAAGCGATAAGCGCAGTGCAAGGGAACAGCATAGACAAAAACAGCCTGACAAACAGAAAAGAAGCTCTGTACATGGCGATACAAGCATTGAGAAAGGCGGAGCCTATGAAACCATATATTTTCTTGGATTTCTACGACAGAGAGAAGAATGGTTGTCCTAAATGCCACGAAAATAATGAACGGAACGAGATTTTGTATGCAGGGCAGAAATATTGTTCCGTATGCGGTCAAGCCATTGATTGGAGCGAATGATGGACAGCATCGACACCCGGATAGAAAACATCAAAAAAGGCTTGAAGAAACGCGCTGCCGCAATGAGCGCAAAGGTCAAAAAGCAGGGCTTCCAGTTCAAGCCATTCTCCGATAAGCAGAAGAAAGTCTTAACATGGTGGTGCCCGGCAAGCCCGGTCAATGATATGGACGGCATCATAGCAGACGGAGCAATCCGAAGCGGAAAAACGCTGTCAATGTCGCTGTCGT
>CAJTSY010000217.1 GCA_910578995.1 uncultured Acetatifactor sp. | reverse complement strand
CAGAGCCGGGTAATGGAGAAAGCGCATTATCCGGTTTTTCTTTGTCCGGGATAGAAAAGGGCATCTTGCAGTTTGATGAATTTATGGTGCATAAATGCCCGGATATTGCCGGGGTAATGCTTTTCGAGCCGGATAAGGATAAACAGACGGAATATATTAAAAACAGTTATCGGCACAAGGAATTTACCGAGTTTTATGTAGGGGAGGAAAGAGCCGGGTACAGGGCGGACGAAAACGGTCTGACATTCTGGAAGGGGAGCTATTTAAACCGGACAGAGGAAGCAACTGTATCATGGGAAGCTGTGAGGGACAGCATCGCCTTTTACATGGAAAAGGGCGAATATCTGAAAGAGGGGCAGATTCCGCAATGGGAAGAACCGAAGGAAACGCAAAGTTACCAGCAGCTTAGTTTATTCCCCACGATAGAGGAACAGATCGGCACGATAGAAGCGGCGCAGGCAGGAGAGAAATATATCATGCCCGCCGCTTTTTCTCTGCCAAAGGAGCAGCTTGAAGCCATTTTACGGACAGGGGGCGGACGGGATAACAGCAGGAGCCGCATTTACGCCAAGTACCAGCAGGGCAAAACGCCGGAGGAAATGGCGGAGTTTCTGAAAAATGAATATGGAACTACCGGAAAAGGCTTTGATTTTGGCAGCAATCCCATTTCCGTCTGGTTCAATGAATCCGGCATGAGCATCGGCTACGGGATGTCCGCAAAAGAAAACCCGGTTGCGGTAATGGACTGGCAGGAAATAGAGGGAGTTGTCCGTTCTATGGTGGAGAATGGCTCTTACATGGGCGCAAATGAAGTGTTCCTTGTGGATGCGGTGGAACGCCAGCGGGTGTCAAATGACCTGTTCAATTTCTTTTGGGACGGTATCGGGGAAGCGCCGGAGAGCATACCGATTAAAAGCCACAACCACCCGGAGAGCATGACAATCCTGTGCGAGCTTTTATCCACACAGGAGGGGCGTGATGTCATCGCCGGGGAGCTTTCCCACGCAAAAGAGCAGATTGAAGCCGGGGAAAAGCAGATCAGGTGGCGGTATGTAAAAAAGCCGGAGCATCTGCTTTCAGAGATTGCGGATTTAAGCACAGAGAAAACGGAATACCCGGTGCAGGATAGCGTGGAGGTGCTGCATGAGGATTTTATCACACAGGATGAGATAGATGAACGTCTGACGGGCGGCAGCAACTATCATCATGGGAATTTCCGTATCTATGAATATTTTATGGAGGGGCATGATAAGAAAGAAAACATTGCCTTCCTTAAAAATGAGTACGGGACGGGCGGCGGCTCTCCCGCCTTAATCGGTTCAGACCGGAGCGATGAATGGCACGATTCCAAAGGAATCAAACTGGGGAAAGGCAGGATAGGCGATCCATACGCAAAAGTGCTTTTAAAATGGAACGTGGTGGAGAAGCGCATCAGGGAGCTTGTCAATGCGGATAAATACCTTACGCCGAAGGGAAAGGAAGCCTTTGCACAGTACAAAAAAGAGCAGGCGGAGGAAGCCATGCGCCGGGAGCAGGAAAAGCTGGAGCATGGTGTCCGGGTAGAATGTAAAGATGCCATAGAAAAAGCGATTGCGGAGAAATTTGACGGTTACACCCTTCCGGGGGATGCCGCAGAGGGCGTTATCCGGCAGTATGGGAAGGAACGTGTGGAAATCGTCCTTGCCAATACAATCATGCACTTATCCCATGACGGGCGGTTTTCCCCCGACAATAAGGAATGGGCAAAAAGCCTTGTCCCTTCCGCTGACTGGCAGACCAGGGATTACCTCGTCACGTCCCACCCGGCTGTGCTGGACGGTTTTACAAACCAGACAAGGCGGTACATAGAGCGTGACAGGGAGCCGGAAAAAATTGCTGTACCGGAACAGGAAGCGGAAATTTCCGGGGAAAAATCCCAAAGTCCCAAACCGGAAAATAAAGCCAGCGACAATGAAAAAGCGCTGATGGAAAGGCTTGCGGAGATGTCCGCTGTGGTAAAAATCTGCGGTGCGCTTTCTATGAAAGATGTGGTCGGCTGGAACGAGGATACCGGGGCGGTTGCCATTGAGGATGACAGCAGGAGGTTAGAGGGCAAGGCGGTCTATGATACTCTGTTTTTAGAAGCCGCTGATTATGTCCTGATGCAGTCATTAAGCGGCAATACGGAAAAAGCGGTGGAAATGGATGCTCTGCTGAAGGAGGCTCAGAAGTATGCGGCACGTTATGAGAACGAACCGGGACAGCGGAGGGAAGGATACGCTGCGAAAGTATCTGAAGCAGAGCCGGCAGGAGAGCGCCGGGAGGAACATCACCCGGATGCAGAGCCGGAAAAACGGACAGAAGAACCGGAACAGGAAGAAACAGTACGCTTTACGGTTACGGAAACTTCGGATGCCTTTATAGAGCCTTATGCGGTATGGGACAGCGAAACACAGGATTATTATGTAACAGGCGATGGCACAGTGCCAACATTTGACACACCGGAGGAAGCGGATGTTTTCTGCCAAAATCTCAACGGAGATTTACAGGGGAAAGAAGCAGAAAATATGGTTACAGAGCCGGGAACTGTTTCAGAATCAAAAGATACTGCTGAAAAAGATGATTTCCCCGACATTGACACACAGGCTATCCGGGAAGGTCTGGAAAAAGCCGGGATTGTGGACGGGCAGTTAGTAGATGAAACTGCCTTAGAAAACGATCCCTTTATCCAGCAGGTCATGGGGGATGTGGAAACTCTGACCGGGGGCAATCCGCCAGAACCGGGGAAGGCATCAGGAAAACAGTCGGAGATTGATAAATCAAATGCAGTGAATTACCATATCTCTTTCAATGAAGCAGAGAATACCGGGAAAGGATTTGCGCCGAAAGAGAAGTTCCGGCAGAACGTGGAAGCCATACGAACCCTTGAAAAGATTGAAAGTGAACGCCGCACTGCCACACCGGAAGAACAGGAAGTTTTAGCAAAATATGTGGGTTGGGGCGGTCTTGCCGATGCCTTTGATTCTTCCAAAGCGAACTGGGCGAATGAGTATCAGGAATTAAAGAGCCTGTTATCCCCGGAGGAATACGCTTCCGCAAGGGAAAGCACGTTAAATGCCCATTATACAAGCCCGGTCATCATTCAGGCAATCTATGACGCAGTGGGGAAAATGGGGTTTGCCAGAGGGAACGTGTTAGATCCCGCCGCAGGCATCGGGAATTTCTATGGCTGTCTGCCGGAGGAAATGAAGGGAAGCAGGCTGTACGGGGCGGAACTGGACGGGATTACCGGGCGCATCGCAAAACAGCTCTACCCTCATGCGGACATTCAAATCACTGGCTTTGAAAACACCACTTATCCCAATGACTTTTTTGACGTGGCGGTGGGAAACGTGCCTTTCGGACAATATAAAGTGTCTGACAGGCAGTATGACAAGCATAACTTTTTAATCCACGATTATTTTTTCGCAAAGACTTTGGATAAAGTGCGTCCGGGCGGCATTGTTGCCTTTGTCACTTCAAAGGGGACTATGGATAAGAAAAACCCGGAGGTGCGGAAATACCTTGCACAGCGGGCGGAGCTTTTAGGGGCGGTCAGGCTCCCGAACACAGCCTTTAAGGAAAATGCGGGTACGGAGGTCACTTCGGACATTCTGTTCTTAAAGAAGCGTGACCGGGTGTTAGACATTGAACCGGACTGGGTGCATCTGACGGAAAAAGACGGTATCGTGATGAACCAGTATTTTGCAGACCACCCGGAAATGGTACTCGGAAAAATGGAGATGGTTACAGGGGCGCATGGCATGGAGAGCGCCTGTCTGCCGGATGATTCCCTTCCCCTGTCGGCACAGCTTAACCATGCGCTTTCCTATGTGGAGGGCAGCATCGAGCAGGCGGATTTTAACGAGATTGAAGATGAACTGGCAAGGGAGAACATACCCGCCGATCCGGATG
>CAJTSY010000216.1 GCA_910578995.1 uncultured Acetatifactor sp. | reverse complement strand
ACCTGTTGGGGAAGAGGGTATCAGATATGACGGTATTACAAATAATTCCAAACTATATTTTAATCAACGGCATTGCCATCGCAGCAACGGTTTTCGTGATTTTTCTGGTTTACAGAAGACTGTCCTCCTCATACCAAAAACGCCTCACGGCATATTTCCTGAAGGCAGCCTGCGTCTCCCTTGCCATCAGCCTGGCAGTGTTGGCGGTGGTGCTGTCCATGATGCAGCTTCTGCTCCATTCCGGGCTGTGGGATTATTTTCATGATCTGGGCTATAAATACCTCATTGCCGCCGAATATCTCCCGTCGGTGTTGGCAGTGGCGCTTACCGTGATATGCTTTATTGTCTCCTTTTCCGTCAGAATCAACCGCAGGGTCAGGTATGTGGAGTACCTGTCCCAGGAAATCCAGAAGATCCGGGAGGAGGGCTTTGGAAGGACCATGGAACTGCAGGGGGACGATGAGATCACCCGGCTGTGCGCCGTCATCAACGAGATGTCCGTCCAGCTTCGGGAAAAGGAGGAGAGGGAGAAAAGGCAGCAACGAAGCAAGGATGAGTTGATTACCAATGTCTCCCATGACCTGCGCAGCCCTCTTACCTCGATCATCGGCTATGTGGAGCTGCTGAAGGAGACAGGCCCCGAAGACAGGCAGCGCTTTGCCGAATACATCGAAGTGGTGGAACGGCGCCTGACAGGGCTGAACGGGCTGATCAACGAACTGTTTGAATATACAAAGCTGAACTCCGCTGACCGGCTACCGGACATGGAGAAAAGGGATGTGCTGGAACTGCTGCGGCATATTCTCTATGAATATAAAATTCTTATGGAGGCAGAGGGCCTGGCGCTTTCGTGGCAGTTGGAGGCGGAAAGTTACGTTGCCCATATCAATACCCAGCAGATGGTACGGGTGTTTCAGAATCTGCTGGACAACGCCCGCAAGTATGCTGACCGTTCCGCTCCGGTAACCGTGACGGCACAGGACACGGGCAGGCTCCATATCTGTATCACGAACCGGTTGCCGGAGGCTCATGGTATTGAGCCGGACCGACTCTTTGAACGCTTCTACTGCGCAGACCAGGCCAGAAGCACCCCCCAAAGCTCCGGGCTGGGGCTTGCCATTGTAAAGCGCATCGTGGAACTCCACGGGGGCGAGGTAGATGCATCGCTGCAGGGACAGGAACTGTCTGTCCATCTGTTTCTCAAATAAAAAATTATGATACAGAAGACGTTGATGAGCTGTTGGAGGAGTATACCTTTGTGAGTGGAGGAGATTTTGTTTGACCATGACATCATACGCAAAAGCAGATATTCGTGCCTCAAAATCTGCTTTGGAAGCTGTGAAGGCAAATGTTTCCGATAATCTGGACGGTAAAATCGCTGCCTTATCGTTGCAACTTTTGATAAAAATGCAAAAACTGCAACGATAACTCTTGTTTTCCGCAAAACTTCTAGTATAATAGTGACAGAAGCTATTGCGAAAAGGGACTGGAGAAGGTATGGAATTATATAAACGCGAAAAATACTTAAGGAAAATAAGGCCATTTTATGACGCCTGTGATTTGATAAAGGTTATTTCCGGCGTCCGAAGATGCGGCAAGTCAAGTCTTATGGAGATAATTGCCGATGAACTTAGAGATAGAGGGATAAATGAGGAAAATATAATTTATATTGATTTGGACAAGCGCGGGTATAACAAAATCAAAACAGCGAAGCAATTAGACGGCCTGATAGAAGCAAGATTGCAGGGGAATGGGTTGTATTATCTCTTCCTTGACGAGATTCAGAATGTGGTGGGATTTGAGGAAGTGCTGAATGGCTTCAGAGCAGACGGGAAGGTCTCGATTTTTATTACAGGCTCTAATTCCTATATGCTGAGCGGGGAACTGATAACGAAGCTTACAGGACGGTATATAGAATTTGAAGTATACACATTAAGTTTTGAAGAATATGAGCATATGAAGGAGTTCTATCACAAGGAGGTAAATCCTAATTCTCTGATAGAACTGAACCGGTATATCCTGGAAGGCGGGTTCCCCAGGACGATACAGATTGAGGAGGAGTCTGCGAAAAGGACATATGTGAATGAGGTTGTCAGGGAGATATTTGAAAAGGACATACGCCGCAGGGTGAAAATTAAGGATATAGCTAGTTTTGAAGCTGTCCGAAACTTTGTTATCAATAATTTTGGTGCAACCACAAGTATAAACAGCTTACAGACAGCGCTCAGGAAAACAGGAATTGCCATTGGACGAAGCACAGTGGCAAGGTATATTCAGACATTGGTGGATGCAAAGATACTTTATGAGTGCAGTCGGTTTGATATGAAGTCCAAACGTGCTTTGTCGGGGGAAAAGAAATATTATCTGGCAGATCTCAGCTTCTATTTTGCACTGAACACGGATAATAGAATCAATTATGGGCCTGTTTTGGAAAACATGGTGTATTTTTATGCACGGAGCCTGGATTATGCTGTCAGCGTCGGCAGAATCGGAAAGCTGGAATGCGATTTTATTTTGCGGGACAAGGAACTTGGATATTCCTATATTCAGGCGGCCTATACGATTGCCCTCAGCAAAGAGACAGAAGAACGGGAGTATCGTGCGCTTGAGGCTATCAGGGATAATTACAGAAAGTATGTTGTGACCACCGATTATCTGCTGCAAAAGCGCGGCGGAATAGAGCATGTAAATATGATGGATTTTATGATGCGGGAGGGGAAATTCTAATCCGTTTGAATTGCCTGTCAGCTGTGCATTACAACTGTAAAAGATTCCGGAAAAAGTAGTGTAAAACCGGCCGATATGTGCTATGATACAAAGAAAGAACTGTCAGGAACGCTCTCCTGTGAATGAAAGAGACAATTCCGGATACAGATCAGGACACAGATTAAAGAAGCAGAAAGAGCCGATATGGATATTTTCGAATTGGTAGACAACGATAAATTTTTTAATCCTCTGAGCAGTCAGAACCGGAGGATTTATTATGAATGCATCATTTCTTTGATTGAGAAGTCTAAGGAAGTTCCCGTCTTATATGATTCCGATGCCAGAAACTGCGTGGCGATCTATCTGAAGAACAGCAAATATGTGTTTCAGGGCGAGTACGGAGAAGAAGAGCAGGGGCAGCAGGCACCGGACAGAAGCGCTTCGGCCGTTATGGCCTACCTGCGGGAATGCGGCTGGGTTACGCCCCGGGAGATCGGGAGAAACGGGGAGAATGTGGCCAATGTGTCGGTGTGCTGCCGCAGGATCATCGAATTTCTGCGGAAGATGTGCGAAAAGGGAAATGATGGGGCGCTCTCCAATCATATTCTTTCGATGTACGATATTCTGAAGGAAGGTACGGAAGAGGACTCAGTCAGAGCGCAGAGGCCGTATTCTCTTATTTTGAAGCCGCTGACGGAACATGCGGAGGAATTGAAAAACGAACTGCTGGATTTAAAGGACAGCATTGCCAGTATCATGCGGATAGTGATGGAGCTCCAGGATGCCAACAGCGTGGGAAAATTTTTGATGAAGGATGAACTGTTGGATAAATTTTTTAACGATTATTTCTTCCTGAAAAACAGCGGAATGATTCCGAGCAGGCTTTCTTTTATCAAAAACAAACTGCGGGTCATAGAGCAGGGACAGCTGTTTGACGATATGGCTGCGGAATGTGCCGTCTGGCAGCATCTGGGAAGCGCGGAGGCCGCGGAGAAGGTGCAGGCCGCCCTGTCAGGGCTTGGCTATTTTATCAGCGTGGATTACGAGGAAAATATGGAACTGATCGATGCCAGAATCAATACCTATTATAATCTGGCAAACATCAGAATGATGCTGGTGATGGGCAACGGGGTGAATATGGAGTCCCTTTTGGACGGATTTTTGAGTACATTGAAGGGAATGGAAAGCGGGGAGAGGCAGCAGACCCTGGATAAGGCGGCGGACTGCATGAGAATCGCTTCCCAGAAGTATATCGGCAGAAAGTCCTA
>CAJTSY010000215.1 GCA_910578995.1 uncultured Acetatifactor sp. | reverse complement strand
AAGCGGAAGAACCGCCCCGCCTGACGGCCAAAGCGCCGGAGCAGGTAATCCTCCAGGGCGGTGCGATTCCAGGGGGCCTCCCAGCAGGCGGTGGGGAAACCCGCTGTCCGGCTATCCACCGTCACACTGAGTTGCGATGGTGCGGCGAAGGGATCGCCCTGGACGTGTTCGATATTCAAGATATATTTACCGAAAGACCAGTTTCCCGCCAGAGACTTATAGGCAGGGTAGCTTCTGCGGTCGATGGCTCGCAGGCTGGTGCGCAGTTCTTCATTTGTTTTCATTGCAGACCTCCGATTTCTTAGGCGTGACCCTATTTTACCACCTTATGCCGGATATGTATAGAGATTAGAAGCGGGCTGTCCCCACGAATGGGCAGCCCGCTTCTTTGTTATTCTGTCGATGGATTTTGGGTGGACTGTGCAGCAGCACCCGCTTTTTTGAATAGCTGGTAATCTTCGCCGGCATCCGGGAACATGGTGATCATATGGTCGTTCTGTATGACCCGCTCTTGTTCAAACTCTAACTGCGGCAGGATCACGGAGAGGATACTATTCTGCCCGGTCTGTTCCCACCTGTTTGCGAGGACGGCGTACTCAGGCATACGTCTCCATATCACATTCATTAAGGCCCGTTTGTCTATCACGGCTCCGTCCCACTTCGTGCGTGTCTGCATCAACTCGTGGATGGGAATGCAGCTGACACTGGAAGAGAAAAATATGTAGCCCAGAGTCTGATGTATGCCATGTGTTTTGTCATGCTCCAGCTGTTCACCGACCTGCATGGCCAAGCCGGATAGTTCTGTGGACCAAACAGGATAACAGACTGTAAGAAATTCTTCACACTGGTCTGTCTCGACCCAGTAGATCCCATTCTCTAAAATCCAGTACCGAGTGGTGTACCCTCGCGGTGAAGAGAAGGGGACTGGGTATGTACCAAAATACTCCGGGTGGAATTCGGCCGCGTTGAGCGCAATTTCATGGAGGCTGCACGCTTGATTGAGGTGATTCTGAACCCGGTATCTTCCAAGCTCATAGTCAATGATCCGCCAGCCGCCTGCATCCTCCGCCTTGGAGAACAGCCAAAAGATGGAGTGCTTTTTCCCATACTCCCTTGCTTCCTGCGATATGATGGGCGTATCCGTGACTGCGTAATACTCTGTTGCGATGGCTTCATCATCACGCTGAGCAACCAGGTAATAAACACCTGCGCATTCCTGTTCTGTCAGCAGAAGCTGGCCCAGTTCATTCTCCAGCTCAGACAATTCCGCAATATGATCCATATGTAAGCCTCACCCCTTCTGACTCTCCACGGGAAAGAATAATTTTCTACCATGCGCCGTAAAATCGAATAATTATCTATAATATATCAGGTTGGGTTTATTTTGTCAATAATGAAAGCGGCAGGGACTTATTATTCTATAATGAGGCCATAAAGGAGGGATTCCAGATGATAGGGGAGAGATTATTGGATCTGCGGAAGGATGCAGGGCTGACGCAGGATGAATTGGCGGCGATACTGAAGATAAACAAGCACTCCATTTCATCATATGAGCGGGGCAAAAGTGAGCCGCCAGATGCGATCAAGATTGAGATTGCGAGATATTTTAAGGTTTCCGTTGACTATCTGCTGGGTCTGACGGACAATCCAAATCCATACGGCGGCCAGCGCAATGTGCTTCAAATCCCGGCTGGTTTTCCGGCCAAGGCCCAGGAGAGCCTTACGGATTACATGGAATTTTTGAAGAGCAGGTATGAAAAGGCGGGCAGAACGTAAAATGCGAAGGCATCTCCTGTAGGGATAGGAAAGTCCTTGACCCTGGCCATTTCTTAGCTGTTCCCCAAGTCGGAAAGTACAATATTTTTGGGTAATTGAAAAGCAGAATTGAGGTATAGGGAAGTTTCAGTATAATAGGATACAGGGAGGTGATGCTGTGTTTCGGATCGGCGAATTTTCGAGGCTGACCCAGGTGTCCATTCGGATGCTCCGGTACTATGATGAAGCGGGCCTTCTCAAACCAGCGCAAGTCGATTCATGGACGGGGCACCGACTGTATGCTGCGGAGCAGATTCCACATCTTAACCGGATTCGATACCTGCGGGACAGCGGTTTTCAAGTTTCAGAGATTGCCCGGGCACTGGAGATGGATGACAGTGCGCTACTTGACTATCTCTCGGAAAAACGTCTGGAGATTGAGCAGGCCATACGGGCTGATCAGGAAAAGCTGCAGAAAATAGCTGTTGCCCAGGAACAGATATTGGGCAACAGTGGTGATCTTCATTATAATATCTCCATCAAGTCAGTACCGGAGTACCGTGTCCTTTCCCTGCGCAGGGTGGTGCCCACATACTACTCGGAAGGAGAACTGTGGAGGGAACTCTGCGCTTTTGCAAAAACGCAAGACATAGCCCTCTCTGGTGAGACCTTCTCAATTTATCACGATGCGGAGTACAAAGAGCAGGATGTTGACATCGAACTATGCGCCCCCGTGAATAAGTTGATGGATGATGTGGAGCCATTTCAGTTCCGTATGACAGAGCCTGTGCCCATCATGGCTAGTACCATGGTGTATGGCGATTTTTCCAATATCAAGGGGGCCTACCTCGCCTTTGCCAGGTGGTTGGGCCAGCATGGCGTTTATCAGATGACCTGTCCCACACGGCAGATCGTGCATCGAGGACCTTGGAACGAGGCAGATCCGACTAAATATCTCACAGAGCTCCAAATACCGCTGGTAGCCAGGTAAAACGGCTTTGAGAGTAAGGACAGCACACATATTAGAATGGTTTTGGGAAACGGGGCAGCTTTCGGGTT
Organism: uncultured Acetatifactor sp.; assembly: GCA_910578995.1. Taxonomy (GTDB): domain Bacteria; phylum Bacillota; class Clostridia; order Lachnospirales; family Lachnospiraceae; genus Acetatifactor. Next base: position 1,195 of record CAJTSY010000215.1, on the reverse strand, counting down.
GTACCGTTTCTTTATCTTTCACGACACGCAGCAAGCAGACGGAGAAAATTCATTTTCCCTATTGCATCTCACACGGTGTGAGGTATTATACTGGGCCTGCCAATAAAAAGGAGGTTTTCGTATGAACGAATATCAGGTAAGGCCCATTGGAACGATTCAGAATGGAAAGGACGGAATATTCATCAAGCTGTTCCCGGAGTATGTTCCCGGTCTGGAGGCGCTGGACGGCTTCAGCCATATCAACGTGCTCTGGTGGTTCAGCAACTGCGACAATCCCGCAGACCGGTGCATTTTCCAGGCAGAGCAGCCCTATAAGAACGCACCAGCCGTTATGGGCGTGTTCGCCACAAGGTCTCCGCTCCGGCCCAATCCCATTGCCTTGACAGCTTCGGAGATTATCAAAATTGATGCTGACCAAGGAGTGATCCAGCTTGACTACATTGACGCTGACAATGGTACGCCTGTGCTGGATATCAAGCCTTATACACCCAGTCTCGACCGGGTTGAGACGCCTCGGGTCCCTGAGTGGTGCCGCAGCTGGCCCAATAGCATTGAGGCCTCCGCCAACTTCCCCTGGGACCAGGTGTTCAATTTTGAGGCTGTATGAGGCGCCGGGATTACTCGGATAGAGGGCCCGTATGGATCGCCGTATCAAAATGTACTTGTGCGCAGGCGGGCAGAGGTGTATAATCCGCCCATAACAACATAGTAGGGGGAGCTTGTGTGACAGGCAGAGAGGAAGGTAGACCTTCGACCCTTGAACCTGATGCGGATAATGCCGCTGTAGGGAGTCACAGAAAATTCTACTTTTCCAGGGGGCATCGTATTCGGGTGCCTCCTGTTTTTTGCTGCACTTTTGATAGAATGTGAAACCGGCCACTGCCGCACACCTGCGGCGGCTGACCATCAACATCGGTACACTGAGCCAGCGCACCTTCCCCACGATGTTTGGCCCCAGGATTTGGCCGCATATATAGTCTCTTGCCTTTTTGGCTGATACCTAATATAATCTACACTGAAATAAAGGCTTTGTGATTCACAGGAGGCACTATGGCAAATATACTGATTGTCGAAGATGAAAAAGCCATGCAGGACATTATCGTAGACTATATGCGAAAAGGCGGACACGCCTGCTTTACTGCCAACGACGGCATAGACGCCCTTGTCACGTTGAAGAATCATCCTATGGATTTGA
>CAJTSY010000214.1 GCA_910578995.1 uncultured Acetatifactor sp. | reverse complement strand
AGCTTGACCGCGCCAGCTGCCTGCACCGGTTTAAGGATGTGTACACGGCACTGGGCTGGCGGCCGGAATACCTGGACAATATTGACATCTGGAATCTCAGAGGAAAGTCGGTTCCTATGGATAAACTGGCGCCAAAGCTTATCCGGAGAGCGGCAAAGAAGGATTATACGGCAGTTATCATTGACCCGATCTACAAGGTCATCACCGGTGACGAGAACAGCGCGGACCAGATGGCGGCTTTCTGCAACCAGTTTGACAAAGTATGTACGGAACTCGGGTGCGCAGTCATTTACTGCCACCACCACAGCAAGGGCAGCCAGGGAAGCAAGAAATCCATGGACCGGGCATCAGGCTCCGGAGTGTTTGCCAGGGACCCTGACGCGCTTCTTGACCTGATTGAACTGGAAACAACGGAAGCCCTGATGAAGCAGGAAGAGGACAAGGCTGTATGTGCGGCATGCAGGAAATACCTGGACAGGAATTTCAGCGGATGGGAGGAAGAGGTCTCCCTGGATGACATGCTGAGCAGCGTGCAGATGCTTGACTACTGCAAAAAGAAGCTTTCCGCAGCGCAATTCACAGATCTGAATGCCCTTTGTTTTGCGGCGGCAGAGAGGGTAAAGGCGCTGACTGCGTGGAGGATTGACGGGACGCTCCGGGAGTTTCCGAAGTTTGAGCCTGTAAATCTATGGTTTGACTATCCTGTACACAGGATTGATGATGTAGGCAGCCTGAAAGACATTCAGCCGGATGTGGAAAAACCATACTGGCAGAAGGGAAAAGAAGCGCGGAGAAAACAGGGGGCAGAAGAACGAAAAGATAAACAGGCAAAATACAACATGGCGATTGAGAATTTCAGATTTGATCATGATGATGCATACCCGACCGTGAAAGAACTGTATGAACGGATGAAAAGTGATGCGGAAGCAGTCGGCGAGAAATATCCGGCAGAAAAAACGATCTGGAATTCGTTAAAAAAATTAGGATATACAACAGACCGGGATACGAAAAGGCTTGTCCCGTCTTCCCGGACTACTGGTGCCGGGAAGGGATAAGCGTATTCCCGACACCAGGAAAGCACTGGTAACGGGAAAAGAAAACCGGCTTCCCGATTTGCTTCCCGACACCAGAAATTACTGGTAACGGGAACATTCCCTCCCGGCACCTATATATAAATATATCCCTTTCGGGAACGGGAATCGGGAATGTGCGGGCACCCACCCACAGTGTGGGGCGACATAAGCGCGCCCCCACACATGGGAGGGAGCCCACCCAGCACAGCCGCGCAGGAGGAAGAAAGGAGACAAAAGCAAAATGATATGTCCTTTTTTAAAAGTTGACTGCATTGAGAATGAATGTGAAATTTATAACGATCAAAACAACAGGTGCTCAATCACTCTTCTGGCGGATATTGCATGTTCGTCTACAACTGGATATAAACTGCAAAGTGAAGAATTAGAGCCGACTGCTGTGAAGGTGGTAAAAAATGATGGTTGAATTTTTCATGGCAATGGATCCGCCGACATGCACGCATCAGGAGAAGAAAGTAACAGTCATCAATGGAAAGCCGGTATTTTATGATCCTCCGGAAGTGAATGCGGCAAGACTGAAACTGATAGGTCATCTGGCAAAGCACAGGCCGAAAGAAATGTATATGCATGGAATCCGCCTGACAGTGAAATGGTGCTTCCCAAAAGGACGGCATAGAAACGGTGAATACCGGACTACAAAGCCAGACACGGACAACCTGCAGAAGCTGCTTAAGGACTGTATGACCACAGCTGGATTCTGGAAAGATGATGCACTGGTGGCGTCGGAGATTGTGGAGAAGTTCTGGGCGGATGTCCCGGGGATTTATATCCGGATAGAGGAGCTTGGATGAAGGACAGGGTATACAGGGTTGTGGTTGACACATGGAGACTTGCGGCAAAGTACAGTTTCCGGAAAATGGGAGACAGCGACTGGGAGGATTTTATCAGGACAGGACAAAAACTGGTTTTAAAGTACCGTGCAGAAGGGGAAGCAACAGAAAGGCTGTGCAGGGACATCATGGATGCATTCCAGACCTTTTTGAAGGAAACTGGAACAGGATGAGGGGGAAAACAATATGCAGATGACAGGCGAAGAAATCAGGCGGCTGTACAAGTCTGCCAAAAATAAGAAAAAGCAGATAACCATCCTGGCAGACCTGAACCGCTGCAGCACCGGAAGGATACTGGAAATTGTGCATGTGCAGAAGGATGCAGCAGGGAAAGAAGCAGGGCACAAATCTGCCGAATGGGAACCTGAGCCGCAACAGAAGGCGCTCATGGCCAGGCTTGATGAACTGGATATCCAGATAAAGGCACTGGAGAATGAGTACAGGCGTACTGCAAGAGAGCTGATGGAAATGAAGACACAATCACAATAATACAGATTTCAGAAAGGAGCCGGAACCTTCCCGGGAAAAAGGCGCGCCGGGTCCCTGGATGAAAAGAAGATGAGTGAACCATACAGAAGCAGGGTATATACAGACAGGCCGGATTATGCGGATTATGATCCGCCGGAGAAATTCCAGGCTGTAATCGGAATTATCATGACGCACCTGAGGCAGCACCCGAAAACCATATGCTCCTACTCCGGCGGTGCGGACAGCGATATCATGATTGATTTAATTGAGACGGCACGGAAAATTGCACCGTCACTCCCACCAGTCAAATATGTATTCTTCAATACAGGTCTGGAGATGAAAGCCACCAAAGACCATGTGAAGGCCGCTGCTGAGAAATATGGTGTGGAAATTGAGGAAGTCAGACCCAGGGTTGGAATAGTGCAGGCAGTCAGGGAGCACGGGGTCCCGTTCGTGTCGAAGATAATGTCACAGGGACTTGAGGGATGGCAGAAAAAGGGAATACCACTGTCAATAGCTGATGAATATGATCAGGCAGAGGATAAAGTGGCAAAAAGGCGGGAGTTAAGCAAAAGATTCCCCAAATGCGAAAGCATAATCAATTTCCTCTGCTGCTGCAATTCCGCAGGGGAACCGCGCCCGAACATCCAGCTGGTGATCAACTCGTCAAAATACATGAGGGATTTTATAGGCGAGTACCCGCCGGACTTCCGGATCAGCGCACAGTGCTGTGACTACTGCAAAAAGCAGGTGGCGCACAATGCCCAGAAAGGCTATGAAATGATTATCACGGGTGAGCGCCGGGACGAGGGAGGCATGAGATCCGTTCCGCGCAAGGATAACACGGCGCTGTGCTTCACGGAAACCAGTGACGGGCAATACAGGTTCAGGCCGCTTTATTACGTCACCGACAAGGATAAGGCCTGGTACAAGGAGCAGTTTGGCATCAGGTATTCCGATGCATATGAGGTCTATGGACTTACAAGGACGGGATGTTGCGGATGCCCGATATCCCATAAGGCGGTAGCAGACCTGGAGCTGATACGTCCATATGAACCGAATGTCGTAAAAGCCGCGTGGAACGTATTCGGGAAAAGCTATGAGTACCGGATGAAATACAATGCTTACAAAGAAGCCAGGATGCAGAAAGAGAAGGAAGCTAAGAAAAACGTGGAAGGGCAGATTTCGATGTTTGATATTTAAGGAGTGGCTATGGAAAGACTGACTAAGAAAAGAGCGGATAATGGTAGGTATTATCTGAGTGGCTTGGCAGAGGTGTCCAACATTTACCATAAAGGATATGGACGCATACAGGAAGGAAATGCAGTCGAAAAGTTAGGACAATACGAGGACTTTGAAGAAATATTCCGCTCTAAAATGACGGATGCCGCATGTGAGTTTTTAAAGGACAAAGAAGAATTTGCGAAATGGCTTGACAGGAATAAGTGGACTGCTATAAAGTGCGCTGAATATGCACGGGAAGAGGGACAGGGGAAACTGCTGAAACTGCCCTGCGAAATCGGTCAGCGAGTATATGAGATTTACCAGTTTATGGGTGAGGGAGCTTGGGAAATTGATGTCCATACGATTAGGTTAGAGGATTTGGACAAGATAGGAAAAACGGTTTTCCTTACCAGGGAGGAAG
>CAJTSY010000213.1 GCA_910578995.1 uncultured Acetatifactor sp. | reverse complement strand
ATCCAGAAGATGGCGTTCACGGGAGCGTCGATCTTGTCCACGCGGTTGGGGCTCCAAAGCTTGGACTTGATGGCACGGCCGTTGCCGTTCCTGATGTCCTCGGTAACCAACTGTACTTTTCCGTCCTCGTCCAGAGTAGCGGAGCAGTTCTGCGCCGTGAGCAGAAACTTATTGTCAGGGCAGCCGGTAGGATAGTCGGCAGTCTTGTCGAAATAGGTGGGCTCCAGAGCTACGGAGGCGCAGGTGTCAGTGTTGATAATGAACGCATCGTCATGAAGCACCTTGATCTCATACTTGCCATTGTGCTTTGCATGGGTCAGGGTAGACTTGCCGGATCCGGACAGGCCGTATACGGAAGCAACGAACTTGCTGCCGTCAGCAAGCAGATACTCCTTCTGTCCGCCGTGGCAGGAAGCATAACCGTTCCTGTTTGCCAGAGCCCATGCCATGGTCAGTGTACCCTTCTTGTGCTCTCCGAAGTACTTCATACCCAGGATAGCGGCGCAGTTCTGATTCGTGTCGAAATAGCACAGGGTCAGGTCGTCGCTTAAGCAGCTGTAGTCCACATCAGGGCTGGGTGTAGGCGCCCACTGAGGATCGGAGAAGATGTAGATATCCGGCTCCTTGCCTCCGCCGATAGGCTGGGACTCTTTGTACATTGCCACATATTTGTCGGACATATACTGGAAGTTCAGCATCCAGTTATAAAGAAGGTTCTCTTCTCCTTCGGGAATCAGCAGATGAGCCTTCGCCATGAACTCGGGATCAAGGCCGATATAGCACTCTGCATGGTACAGAGTCTTCCAGCGGGTCTTGTAGATGGCATCCATAACCACCTTGTCAAGCTTCACGGCATCCACGCCCGGCTCGCCCTTAATACGGCGTGCCTGTGCATAACGTCCGGTAACCGCTCCGTCATTGAACAGCAGCACCTTGGCATCTCTCTCCAGTCCGATCTCCTCTGCACGGTAAACCGGCATATCGGTAACGATGGTTCCGGGAGAATTCTTCGCCATCTCATATGCTTCCTTCAGAGTGTTCACCTTTACTACGTTATTGCCGTAGAAAGCACCTTCAATAATGGAACGGGTCTTGCTGAAACCGGGCTTGCCTGCGCCGATCTCAGAAATCGGGTAGTACGCTTTTGTTGCCATTGGTATCGTCCTCCTTATAATTACAATTCTTCTAAATCTTAATTATTATCTCAAAACTGTATTCAAAAGTCAAGAAAGGATGTACATATTTTATAACGATTTAACATTTACCGCGGCGGGAAGGTTCAGGAGAATGCTCCCTCATTTTCCCCCTTATGCAGGAAAAACGTACTGTCCGCCCTGGTCTCTGCCCGCAGCCACTCCCGCTCTTCCTCGTCCAGGTAGGGAGACAGCTTCTCGAATACCTGTTTCTGATACGCATACAGGTAAGCCCGCTGGGTCTCGGTCATATATTTCTCGTCAATGGCTTCCATATCCAAAGGTACCCAGGTAATGGTCTTGAAGTGCATGAACTGGCCGTATTCGTTCTTCACGCCGTTCTCCGCCACCATCACGTTCTCGATGCGGATGCCGTGGCTCCCCTCAATATAGATCCCGGGCTCGTTGGTTACGTCCATGCCTGCCTCAATCACAGCCTCCGGCCTCCCTTCCGCATACTGCCAGGAAAGCCCCTGAGGCCCCTCATGTACATTCAGGATATAACCCACCCCGTGTCCGGTGCCGCATTTGTAGTCCAGGCTGATATTCCATACCGGCTGACGGGCCAGGATGTCCAGATTCCGTCCGGTGCAGCCGTGGAGCCACCTGGCGTTAGTCATCTGCAGCATGCCCGCCGCCACAGCCGTGTAGTGCATTTTGATCTCATCGGAAATGGGTCCCAACACAATGGTCCTGGTTACGTCCGTGGTGGCGCCCAGATACTGTCCGCCGGAATCCACCAGAAACAGACCTTCCGGCTCCAGAACGGCGTGACTCTCCGGCGTGGCCTCATAGTGCATCATGGCCGCGTTGGCCTTGTATCCTCCGATTGTAGGGAAGGAAAGTCCCAGGCACTCCGGAATCTCCCTCCGGAAGGATTCCAGCTTATCCGCCGCAGTGATCTCCGTGATCTCCATTTTACCGATATTTTTCTTCAGCCAGTAAATAAACTTTGTCAATGCCAGGCTGTCCTTGAGATAATACTTCTCCATATTGGCCAGCTCTACAGGATTCTTGATCGCTTTCAGAATTTCCGTAGGGTTCCTTTTCTCCACCAGGGTCTGTTTCTCAGACAAAGTCTTATACAGACAGTAACTGCAGAAACGGTCATCCACCAGGATTTTTCCCTGGGCAGGCAGATTCTGCAGCCAGGTCACGATGCTGCCATATTCCTCCACCTGGATACCCTTCTCATTCAGATACGCCCACACGCTCTCATCCAAAGCGCTCTTCTGTATAAACAGCACACTGCACTCCTTCGACAGATAACCATAGGAAATCGCCACAGGATTACATTCCACGTCGCATCCCCTGATATTGAAAAGCCACATCAGATCGTCCAGCTTGGTCAGGAGAAAAGCGTCCGCCCCTTCTTTTTCCAGCTTCTCCATGACATCCGACCGCTTCTCCTCAAAAGTCCTGCCCGCAATTTTCTCGTCCAGCACAGTGACTTTTCCCGCAGGAAACTTCGGCCGGTCTGACCAGATGGTCTCGGACAGGTCTGTGTCATATACAACTGAGATCTGTTTTTCCTCCAGCTTCTTCTCATAGTCTTTTCCGGCCTGGGCCGAAATCACCCTCCCGTCAAAGCCCAGTGTCTGTCCCTGTTTCATATTCTGCTGCAGAAATTCCGTGATATCGGGTACTCCCTCATCCCTCATGCGGAACAAAGTAACGCCGGTCCCTTCCAGTTCATGATCCGCCTGAATAAAGTATCTGCCGTCCGTCCACAGACCGGCTCCCTCCTGCCATACCAGCAGGGTTCCGCTGGAGCCCGTAAAGCCGCAGAAATATTCTCTCACCTTAAAGTAATCGTTCACATACTCGGAACTGTGATAATCTGCGGTTGGAATCATATAATAGTCGATTCCGTGTTCCTTCATCTGCGACCTCAGCGCCACAAGCCTGCCTTGAATGAGTGCATTCTCCATTCCTGATACCTGCCTTTCTCCTGGTTCGTTTATCTTTTTGTATCCCGCCGCCTGATCGGCAACTCGGATACTGACTGTCGTTTTTCAGATCCTAGCCGGCTTATTCAATCCTGATCCCTGCAAAATCAATTTCGAAATTTCAAAGATTCCGGCTTTTATTTTAACACAGCCCCACAGCCCGTGAGGTTCCCACGCGCTCACACCCCAGCTCCAGGAACATCTCCAGATCTTCCAGTGTGGAAATGCCTCCGGCAGCCTTGATTTTCACTTCAGGGCCAATATATTTCCGAAACAACTCCACATCCTCCCCTGTGGCGCCGCCTGTGCCGAAGCCCGTGGAAGTCTTGATATAGTCCGCCCCCGCATTGGTCACTGCCCTGCACATGGCAATCTTCTCTTCCTGTGTCAGGTAGCAGGTCTCTACGATGACCTTCAGGATATGGCTGCCGCAGGCTTCCTTTAATGCACGTATCTCCGTCTCCACCTTGTCGAAATCCCCGTTTTTCACATCGCTGATATTCACCACCATATCGATCTCACTGCAGCCGTCTGCCAGTGCCTGCTGTGTCTCCGCCAGCTTGGCCGCGGTGACGCTGTAGCCCAGGGGGAAACCCACAACCGTACAGATGTTGAGCCGATCTCCGTAGGTGTCATGGATCCGTTTGATATACGCGGGCGGGACGCACACGCTCGCCGTGCGGTATTCAAGGGCTTCGTCACAGAGCCTGCGGATATCCTCCCATGTGGCATAGGGCTTTAACTGAGTATGGTCTACTTTACCAAGCATTTCCTCCTTCGTCATTTTTCCTCCTGGCCCGGACAGGCGATGACCGTCTGACCGTCAATATTTTAACGTCTTTATAGGCGGGCTGAAACAGCTCACCATGTATGCGCTTTACCGCACTGCCAATAAAAATTCCCGCACCACATCCTTCATCCCCTC
>CAJTSY010000212.1 GCA_910578995.1 uncultured Acetatifactor sp. | reverse complement strand
TCAAGCAGGACGGGCATTTTGATTCCCAGGCGCAGAAGGCGGTGGTAATCATTTACTTCCGCTTCGATTTTGTTTCCGAACCGGTAATAATCGCAGGGCTCATGGTGAATCTGCTTCAGAACATACTCCCTTTCCCCATCCCATGCCAGGTAAGAATATCCGCCCTTTCCCTTGCCCAGGAGCTTCTTTATTTCATATTCCTTTTGGTTTACCGCCATTTTCTGTTCCATGTGGATTCCTCCTTCATGAGGCGCTTCCCTTACATTTTCCCGTTATGCCCATCCGCCTCCGCCTTGCCCAGAAGATAGAGAAACGCTATGGCGGGTATCCTTAATATGGGTACTTTGGTATCATGCCTTACGATGCCGAAATCTTCCAGCCGCTTTGTGATGAGAAAGGCATTTGTCACCTTCGATTTTTCATCCCTGCACAGCTCCACAATGGCATCGGCAGAGGCCACATGGGAGTTATTGCGGTATTTCACCTCGCAGAGGATTTTCTCACGGGGCAGTTCAATTACCACGTCAACTTCCTTCTGATTGTCCTTCGCCTTCCTGAAATAACCCAGCTGCGCCGTACTTCCCTGATAGAATGACACGATATGCTTATACACCGCGGTTTCCACCATGACTCCCAGTTCCTTTTCGTCGGATAATACATCGTCGATCATCAGGACGGCATTCCTCATCGCCGCATCGGCAATAAAGATTTTCGGCTTTCCCTTCAATGCCCCCTTGCTTCCCACGTCCATGGGCTTTGCCAGGTAGATCAGGTTGGACATTTCCAGGGCTTCGATATAGCTGTCAATAGTGGCTACAGAGGTGTTCTCCAGTTCCTTGGCCGCCGTGGTTATGCTGAAAATCTCCGCGGAATTGATGCAGAGATACAGGAACAGCTTTTCCATGAGAAGCGGGCTCCGGATATTGAACAGCGTGAGCACATCCCGCTTGATCACCTTATCCACCACGTCCTCCCGCAGCATCCTCTGGGCGTATACATCATCATCGGACAATACCAGCTCCGGGAACCCCCCGATTGTCAGATAACGGTTGAAATGCCCCTCCAGAAAAGCGAAGCTGTCCATCAGCTCCCCAAGCTCCGCCCTGCTCATTTCCACAAGCCCCGTAAGCCTCACCTGATCGGGCAGTACCGGCTCTTCCAGCTGAAGCAGCCGGCAATACTCATAGAACGACATTGTAGGTATCCTCAAAACGCTCCATCTGCCCGTGCCGCTGTCAGCCGACCCTTTTTCCAGGACAGGGCTTGCCGAGCCTGTCGCGGTGAGACGGATATCCTTCCTGCTGTCATATATGACTTTCATCCATAATTCCCAGTTATCCGTATACTGGATTTCGTCCAGGAAAATATAGCGTGTCCCCTCAATGGGATAGAGGGTTTCATAGATGGAAAGAACGGCATCTATGCTGACAAGCTTTACAATCGGATTGTCAAAGGACACATACAGAATATTTTTGGGACTTACGCCGTCCCCTATCAGATTGTCTATCATCTGGTACATAATGGTGGTCTTGCCCACACGCCTTGCGCCGGACAGCACCGCGAACCGCCGCAGTGTCCTATGCTTTATTATTCTCAGCGCCTCATAGAAGGCAAGACGCTTCTGGGGCTTGCTTTCCGCTATACTTACAGACGGGCCGCGCCACCAGGGATTATACTGCCGCATCACTTTAATGACCTGTTCGTCGCTTACGATTGCCATAATATACCTCCATACTTACATTATTCCCTCATAATTATAATATTATACTTTTATAAGGTTTGAGGAGTTATGTAAGTATATTATAACAACAGTCATTCCAAAAAGCAAGCAGTTCCATTTATCTTTGTTTCACAACCGATTAAATCATATGCATCCAGACAGAGCGCCTCACTGCCAAATCTTCTTTTATCTAAAAATCCGCAAGCACCGCCGCCTCGTAATCCCCCAGTGTGCCGGAAAAGTCCTGTCCTGTGATGAGGTTCCGCCGCCCTTCCAGTCCCGGCAGGACAATCTCCCCCTCCCTCACATGGAAAAGCAAAATCAAACTCCCGCCTTCCCCTCTTCTCTCCATATACAGGAGGCCCTTGTCGTCGTCCGCCTGCTCTTTCACCGTTTTTCCCTTCATCAGCCCTGGAAAATCGTGACGGATCCGGATGAGCCTCCTGTAATACTCCAGGCAATCCAAATTCTGCCGGCTCTCCTCCCACAACATGCCCCGTCTGCAGTCCGGGTCAGGGCCGCCCTCCATGCCCACCTCGTCGCCGTAATAGACCATGGGCATGCCGGGAAGCAGGAGCTGCATTGCCGCCGCCAGTTTCTGCTTCCGCATATCATTTCCGGCGCTGTGGAGAAACCTGGCCGTGTCATGGCTGTCGATAAAGTTCCACAGATACCCTTCCAGGCCTTTGTTCAGGTTTCCCTTTACGAAATTCCGGCTGCCCAGGAAAGCGGACGGAAGGGTCTCTTCTCTCGCCACCAGGTCCACCACAGAATCGTAAAAGGGATAATTCATCACGCTGTCCCACTCGTCTCCTTCCAGGAAGTCCCCGGCATAGTGCCAGATCTCCCCCACCACCAGGACATCCTTTTTCACCGCCTTCATTTCCCTGCGGAAGCGCTTCCAGAAACGGTGGCTGATCTCATCCGCCACGTCCAGACGCCAGCCGTCGATATCACATTCCCGAATCCAGTATGCCCCCACATGGATAAAATAGTCCGCCGTCTCCGGATTGTCCAGGTTCACCTTGGGCATGTAACCGGCGTAGCTGAAGGTCTTGTAACTGGGGCGTTTCCCCCATTCCATCACCAGGGGAAAGCTTTGGATATAGTACCACTCCAGATAAGCGGACTTCTCCTGCTTCTCCCGGATATCCCGGAACGCAAAAAAGTCGATTCCCGTATGGTTGAACACGCCGTCCAGTATCACATACATCCCGTTTTCATGGGCCAGTTTCACCAGTTCCTTCAAATCTTCCCTGTCCCCAAAGGCGGGATCAATCTGGTAATAGTCGTGGATATTGTACTTATGGACGGAGTCGGAGCGGAATATGGGCGTCATATACAGAATATCTGCCCCCAGGTTCCGAATGTGGCCAAAATGTTGGATAATGCCCCGGAGGGACCCCTTCAAGTCCGCTTTATTGTCGATGGGCGCCTGATACCAGGTTTCCTCCGGCACTTCCCTGTCCGCGGCAAAGCGGGCGGGAAATATCTGGTAGATCACCTTGTTCTCCGCCCAGGCAGGCAGTTCAAACCGCTCTTCCTCCCGAAGTGTCTGGGGGCAGTCGTACATCCGGTCTATGGATGTGATGCACTGGTCATAGAAATTGTGGTTTCCATAGTATACGGTCTTTCCTTCCTGGTCCTCTATCTCGAAAAAATACCGCAGGCAGACCACGTCTATCTCCACTTCTGCTTCGTAATAGTCCAGGTAATTATCAGAGCAGGCAATCTCCATGGGCTGCGCCCGCCTTGTGTCCATATAGCGGACGGGCAGGTACTTGTCCTGAGTGTGGAGAATGACCTTTACCGCATCGCCCTTTTTCACCTCCAGCCTGATCAGGAAATGTCCTTTCGCCATGGCGTAACAGTATCTTTTATCTGCAAAATGTCTGATTGCCGCGTATTCCATATTTTGTTGCCTCCTTTTTCGGCAGGGGCAGATATGTCCTATACCTTTGCCCTTCCGGCAGATTCTACTGGCATTATACTATTATCCTTCATGTAATTCTTGCAGTATAGTCCTCAATTATTAACATAATCCTATTTTATTTCCCCTGAAAATCAACCTGCAATATCCATTGCAGGCGGCCGGCACGCAGTATATAATAGAACTCCCTTTTCGGAATCGTGGTTACTGTCCACTCGGTGCCTCCGCGAGGGTTTTCGTGCGCATTATGCACGAAAAGCCCGAGACAGCGGGCGCCAAAATGAGCGTTCTTTGCTCAATTCATGACAATAGAATTCTGCACTTGAATTCTATTGTATGTGTGCATCATGTTGCTGTGAACGGCGAAGCCGTGAACAGTAACGAATCGTGTACCCAGTGGGAAATAATTTATAAATATACATTGTAAATGGCAGATAAAGATTTTATAATCAAATATATAAACCGGAATATATTAAGGAGGACAAAACAGTGAACAAAGAATGGAAAAGGTTATATGAAGAAGCA
>CAJTSY010000211.1 GCA_910578995.1 uncultured Acetatifactor sp. | reverse complement strand
CCATGTATGAAAAGAATATGCTCCTGCGGGGGCGCATTCCGCAGGCTCCCGGCGAGGTCGTGGTCAGCAAGGATTTCTTTTTGCAGAACCCGGCATATGGCATTGGTGACACGCTCGCCGTGGAAATAGGCGGCGGGGAAGGAAGCCAGCAGAAGGACGCAGACAGCCTGACCATTGTGGGGGAACTGGATGTGTCCGTTTCCTCCGGCTATGAAGGATACCTTGCCTATGGCTTTATGGAGCCGGATGAGCTTTCGCCGGACAGTGAGGTGGTAGTCTACCTCCAGATGGAGCGGAGGGGGAAAGTATATACGGCAGTCCCACAGATTGCACAGGCGATAGGGCTTCCGAAGGATGAATACGGGAACTACCCGTGCCGCTACCATGCCGCGCTGCTTGCATGGCACGGGGTATATGCGCCGGGGAGTTTTTTCCAGAGTGATGTGCCGAAGCTGTTCTTGGGACTCCTGCTTGCGGCAGGCGCATCGATGGCGGTATTTGCCTATATCATAAGGGGCGCTTTCGGGATTTCGGCGAAACAGAAGATCCATCAGCTTGGCATACTGAAATCTGTGGGGGCGGGGCCGAAGCAGATAGGAAGGACGGTCATTTATGAGGCGTGTATCCTTTCGGTTATTCCCATCCTGCTTTCAATGGTTCTGGGATACCTGTTTTCCCTCGGCGTCCTGTCTGCCTATTCCGATATGACCAGTGAAGTGTTCGGGAGCAGGATGGAGGTTTATTTTTCCCCGGCAGCGGCGCTCATGGCGGCAGTGCTTTCCTTTGTTTCGGTCCTGCTTGCCGCGCACGGGCCGGCGAAACAGATGTCAAAGGTTCTGCCCATAGAGGCAGTGCGCGGGGAGCAGTACAGCATTTCCGTAAAGAAAGCAAAGAGCCATCCCGTATTGGCAAAGCACTTCGGATTCCTTGGGGAGATAGCGGCAAACTCGGTAAATGCGGGCAGAAAACTGTACCATACCTGCATGGTGACGCTTTCCCTGTGTATGCTCCTTGCCTTTGGGTTCCTGGCAGCGTTCACGGTTTCCGATATCAGCAATGTGCAGGCGGAAAACAGGAATCATTTTGATGTAAATATCACGTTGAGGACAGGGGAGCGGATAGACGGTGCGCTCCTTGCAGAACTGAAAGCCATGCAGGGGGTACAGGGAATATCTGTTTATGCAAGGGCGAACTGCGCTGTCTGGCTTTCCGGGAGTGACCAGTCGGCAGAATTCCTGCAGGCAGGAGGTTTTGATGCCGCAGACGGCTATATCGTGGAGCGTGACGGGCGTTACCGTGTGCCGTGTGTGCTGGTGGGGATGGAGCAGGATGCATATCAAAGCGTTCTGCGGGAAGCGGGCGCGGAGGCTTTACCGGAAACTTCCGCCATCATTGTAAACAGTGTGGCAAAGAACCCCGGTGCAAGGGATTATGAGGCAATGCAGGAAACGGTCTCTTATCTGAATCTCCAGCAGGGGCAGAGGGTGGAGCTGACAGAGGAGTATTCTGATGATGTCCAGGGCGACTATGAATTTACCGTGGATGTTGCGGCAGTGCTCACGTCAATGCCGAAGATCGGGCTTGATCCTTCGTTTTATACGCTTCCTGTTATCGTGCCGATGGAGGAATATTATGCCATTATCGAGAATTTCAGTGATGAGATGGCGGTTTATAATTACAGGAACTATGTAAATTATGCTGTGCCAGATGGAATGGATGAAGAAATTCAGGGCGAAGCGGAAAGGATATGCGGCGCATATCTGGGCAGCAGTGATTATATGACTTCCAGTAAGACGGAACGGATGAGAAACCGTGGGAGGATGACAGGCGCGACAATGTTTATCGTGTGCAGCCTTGCGGCGCTGTTCGGGGTTGTGGGCATTTCCTCGGTGCTTTCTGCAATTCTGAACAGCTTAGGTCAAAGGCGGAAGGAATTTGCCATGTTCCGTTCGGTAGGAGTGGATGAAAAAGGAATCCGGCGGCTGCTTGGGATGGAAGGGTTTCTGCTGTCAGTCAGGCCAATATTGATTGGACTTCCGCTGCTCATCATTGTATGCGCCGCACAGTGCTATATAGAGGGAGTGTCCGTAGTGGAATTCCTATATGCCTTTCCGGTATGGGCATTGGTGGCGTATATTATACTGGTGCTGTTTGTAATCAATGCGATTTATATGCTGGCATCTAAGAAAATCAGGGATGATGTCATTGTGGCAGCGATCAAGGACGATACGGTATAAATCAAAAGCAGTGATAAGATATAGAGGACAGATAGTTTTTCGGCAGGTAAGTGAATCGGAGAGCAGGAAAAGCATCATTTAAAAAGGAATGGAAGCTGTCCGATTCCCTTCGGGAGAAGATAACAGGATGTCTATATGGGGAATAAGTTCCTCGCCCTGCGGAAAAGCGAGGTCGCCAAAGTCGCGCCGGACAGGGCAGGCATTCCGGCAGATCAGTGAGGAGGTGAAGGCCGGTATGGAATTTGGCCGGGGAGGTTAACAGGCATATTTGCATGGAGACAGTGAACTGCTCGGACTTATTACAAGGGAGCAGATGCGGCTCTGAACGACAGAGGGGCTGACAAAAATAATGGAGGAGATTAAGAAAAATGAATGTAAACGGAATAGGAGCAGCAGGATACCCGGCGGCAGGGTATGAAACAAGAAGGGCAAGAAGGAATTACTCTGACCAGATGTGTAATATGGTTCCGGCAACACAGTCGTCCGGCGGCACATTTGAGTTACATATTTCAAACGATAAGGACGGAAAGGCAATCGGCTCAATGTGTGGGGCGGATTATTCCCTTACGGTCTATCAGCCGAAGGACTTTGACCCTGCAAACCCGGTATATAAAGTGAAGGTATGGGATAAAGGCGGAAATGTGACAGAACGCATGGTGGATGTGTCAAAAGTTGATACAACGGGCAGTGACTATATTGATATGTTTGCATATTCCAGCCACTTATCGGCAAGCGGGAAATGTCCGGGCGCACAGTCTGCTTTTATCAGGGCAGGGGCAAATCAGCATGGCGCTGACAATAGGACACATGATGACCTGTTCGGGATGAATGACTGGATCAGCGTTTTAAAGGATGCTATGCAGACGCAGTATGATGCCGGGAATCTGAAAGGATATCTGGACTATAAGCAGTTTTGGGATTTTCTGGATAATAAATAAGTTATTCTTTGCCCCTATATCCCGATAAGTGCAGGCATCTCCAGCGTTCCGGCAGATCGGGGAGTGGGGGCGACTTTATAACAATGGGAAGGAGAGGTAAAATGCCTTACATTACAGTTGAAAGCGGAACTTTATCAGATAATCAGAAAGAAGAACTGATAAAGCGGTTGACAGAAGTGTCCTCTGAGATTATGAAAGTGCCGCAGGAATTTTTTGTTACGACAATTAAGGAGGTGCCGGACAAAAATTTTGGCATTGGCGGAAAAACGATTGATAAGGTGAAAGCAGAGTATATGCAGACGCATAAGTAATTTTTTTTCGGGTAGGAAAGGGATGATAGCGTGGTTACTTTTTACATAGTCCGGCATGGGGAAACCTTGCTGAACAGTCTGGGCAGGGCACAGGGTTGGAGTGATTCACCGCTTACTGATAATGGGAAAATGGCAGCAAAGGACTTAGGGCTCGAAATTAAAGGCACTATTTTCCACGCTGCATATGCGAGTGACACATTAAGAGCTGTGCAGACGGCGGAGATGATTTTATCAATCAGTGGGAATAGTGATATTAAAGTTCAGAAAGATATGCGGCTACGGGAGTGGTGTCTAGGTTCTATGGATGCAGAGCATAATACAACTTTTATAAAAGTGGTCTCTGACTGGTTAGGTGTTTCGGCATTTGCGGAATTAAATAAAAGGCTTCCGGATGTTGCGGCGGCGATTTATGAGCATGATTCAACAGGTATGGCAGAACCCTTTACTGCTATAGCAAGTCGTC
The DNA here is from genome assembly GCA_910578995.1 of uncultured Acetatifactor sp. Classification (GTDB taxonomy): domain Bacteria; phylum Bacillota; class Clostridia; order Lachnospirales; family Lachnospiraceae; genus Acetatifactor. The sequence continues at coordinate 249 of CAJTSY010000211.1, read as the reverse complement.
TGAAAGGTGTACTTGAAGATATAGCTCAAAACGAATCGTATAATGAGAACGGTAGTATTTTAGTGGTTACTCATGCCTTTGCTATAAAAACATTATTATACCTTTTTGCACCGGAACAATTATGTGCTGTGGAGAAAGTTAAAAATGTCGCCATTTTACGGCTGATATATGATGAGGGGAAATTTCATTTTTAAGAAATGTCTTAATCTTGTTTCATATCACCAATAAGCCACAGTGGATGGATAGGGC
>CAJTSY010000210.1 GCA_910578995.1 uncultured Acetatifactor sp. | reverse complement strand
CTCTTCGGCGGTTCTCTCATCCTGTCCGCCAAAAGCCGTCTCCGTCTGCGGGCAATACCGTCATGCCTTCATAATAACGTTTTCAGTCTGGCCAGAAGTTCCGCCGGAAGCCCGCTTTCCTTCATCTCTTTCCATTTAACGGACCGGAGCCTCTCTGTCTCTGCCTCAAGCTTTTCAATTTTATCATCCCTGCGGTCCATCTGCTGCCGCAGTTTTTCGATCAGGGCATCCTTGGCATCCAGCTTCTCCTTCAGGCGCTTCAGCTGTTCCTCTCCGGCTGCTGCCGCCTCCGTCAGCTGTGCGTCTTTTTCGTCCAGGCGTATTTTCAATTTCTCAACCAGGGCATCCTTCTCGTCCAGTTTCTCCTTCAGGCGTTCCAACTGTTCCCCGGCGCCTGCCGCCGCCTCCGCCATTTCCGCATCCTTTTCGTCCAGGCGTTCCTTGAGCTTTTCGATAAGTCCGTCCTTCTCGTTCAGCTTCTCCTTCAGACGCCCGTTGCCTTCCAGGGCATCGGCCAGCTCCTCCTCCCTTTCCTTCAGTGCGGTTCCAAGCCTGGATGCTTCCCGGCTCTGCTCCACCAGCAGCTCCAGAAGGTCGTGTCTGTTCAATTTCCGTAATTCTTTATCCGTCATGCCATAAGCCTCATTCCCGGAAATTTGTGATAAATAAAACTCACTGATCTTGAAACGGAAGCTTTGCTCCCCCATTTCGCAAAACGCATGACATACATCATCCGTTTCGTTTTTTCAGTATAGCAAACGCCCCGTCAAAAGAAACGTCAAAGGATTTTATGTTTTGGGGATATTTATACTTATTTTTTGACTGTTGGGAACAGATCAGACTATTTCAGAGGCAGTAAATACCAGATAGAAAAAACAGCTCTTAACAAAAAGGAAGGCTTCACAGCCTTCCTCACGTCTCATCCTCGGACCAATGGGGCTCCCCGCCCCCTTCCTGTTCGCTGACCGTATCCAGGGCCCCGGCGATCAGCTTGATCATCTCCCACACGGAGCGGAACGAAACCGTCTTGTTCGTCTCCATCCAGGTAATGCATCCCTGCCAACTGCTGTTCTGGCGGTGTTGGACATGAATGATGAAAGTACCCAGATCACCGTGTTTTGCCAGCAAGTCATTGTCTTTCATATGCTTCGTCCTCTCTTTCCCAAAACCGTCCCACCGGCACTCTTACCTGCCCGGCATACCCACGCCGTCCGGGGTACAGATCACACTGTTTACGTAATATTGAACTCCTGTGCGCTGCCTTCCAATAATAAAGCGGTAATTAATTCTCTTCTGTATCTTGTCACAGTCCTCCCTGGTGGTATTGACCAGGAGCACCAGGTATTCTCCCCTGCCATACCTGGTAACGGCATCGCTGCGGCGCACCGAATTCAGGATGGCGTCTCCCAGCCTGCCTGTAAATTCCTCCAGAATCACCACATCCTCCAGGGGATTCCCCTTGCCGTCCACCACAGTACAGAGCATCAGGTACACAGACTGTCCTCCCCGTTCCATCATGCGGCCCACCATACGGTAGATTCCCTGGAATACAGGGTAAGAACATAGATACCCCCCCGGTGCACAGTTCTCCGTCTCCGTCAGTTTTGCCTGAATATCATCCAGGGCGCCGTGCCTGTGTTCCATCCGCTCGCCCAGTTTTCGGAAAAGCGTCATCATCTGTTCCGAAGGGCGCAGTCCCTGTTCCCGGAAATACAGGTCAGCCGTATTGTCGTAAAGCTTCCGGGCATCCTCATAGCGCCCCTGCTTCACCAGGGCTTCCATGGAAATAATTTCATAGTTGGACAGCGGATTGATCTTAGCCGCATAGGCGCCCAGTTCTTCCATCTGCAGAAAATTCCCGCGCTCCTTCAGCAGACCCGCTGCCCTTTCGACACACTCACAGAACATGCCCCGGTAACGTTTCGCCTCCTGCATTACCCACAGGATACCGCTATGGAGCGGAAGAAACTCCCCCGTATAGCAGTAACAGGCCTCCAGCCAACGTTCCGTCCCGCTGTCCGGATCCTCCTCCTTTTCCGCCTCTCTGTACAGACGTTCAAATTCTTCCGCATCCTCCGCCACCGGAATCTGCTCTGTCCAGTAATACAGGCCGTCTTTCTGCTCTATGTAATTCACATCCGGGAGTCCCGATGCCCTGAGTTTCTTTTTTGCATTGTAAATAACGCTGCGCAGGGCATGCCGGACATCTCCCACGTCCCTGTCTTCAAACAAAACTTCCTCTAGCAATTCCCGACTTATCCCTGTTCTTCGTCGGTGCAGTAAAAGCTGCATCAAATAAATAAACTGTGACTCCCTGGATTTGACGCCGCCAATCACTGATTTTCCCCTATAAGTCACGGTAAAACCACTGAACATTTGAACCTGCAGGGCCTCCGCCGCCATTTCCGTCTCCCCCTCTCCTCTCTCGTCTTCCTGCATTCCGGACGATACACCCAGATAGTCTGAATGTTTTCCTATCCATGATATATATGATATGATACCCATTATATCCGGTAACACTCCTTTTGACAATCCTTTTTTGGAAAAACCCTGCCCTGCCTTTCCAGGATTCCTTTTCATTGACTTTTCCCCCCATATGTGGTACCTTTAATGATGTAAAGCTTTACAGCGGCAAACTGCCCCGGGAAAGCTGAAAAAAGTATGATGATTACCAGGAGGATGACGATATGCCAGTTACAGATTTTCTGGACAGAAATGCACGACTGTACCCTAATGAAGTAGCATTGGTGGAATTGAACCCGGACGAGAAGGACACCCGCCGGACTACATGGAAGGAATATGACCTGATCCAGCCTGACCGCTTCGAACCCTACCGCAGGGAGATCACCTGGAGCGTTTTCAATGAGAAGGCAAACCGTTTCGCCAATATGCTCCTGGGCAGAGGCGTGAAAAAGGGGGACAAGATCGCCATTCTCATGTACAATTGTCTGGAGTGGCTGCCCATTTATTTCGGGGTGCTGAAATGCGGGGCCATCGCCGTGCCCTTCAACTTCCGCTATGACGCGGAGGAGATCCTGTACTGCGCCGAGCTGGCCCAGGTGGATATCATCGTGTTCGGCCCCGCCTTTATCGGACGTATCGAGGCCAACGCGGAGCGGCTGTCCAAGGGGCGGCTGCTGATCTATGTGGGTGACAGCTGTCCTACTTTTGCGGAGAGTTATCATGAGCTGGTGGCGGACTGCTCCAGCCAGGCCCCCGGTGTGGAGATCACGGAAGACGACTACGGCGCTATTTACTTTTCCTCGGGAACCACGGGCTTTCCCAAGGCTATCTTACATAAACACAGGAGCCTGACCCAGGCCGCGGAAATGGAGCAGAAGCACCACGGCACCGGGCGGGAAGATACCTTCCTGTGCATCCCGCCCCTGTACCACACCGGCGCAAAATTTCACTGGATGGGCAGTCTGGTGGCGGGGAGCAGGGCTGTGCTGTTGAAGGGGACCCGGCCGGAAACCATTCTTTCCGCGGTCTCCAGCGAGCGCTGCACCATCGTGTGGCTGTTGGTACCCTGGGCCCAGGACATCCTGGATTTCCTGGATGCGGGGGAACTGCACCTGGAAAACTACCATCTGGACCAGTGGCGCCTGATGCACATCGGGGCCCAGCCAGTACCGCCCTCCCTGATCAAGCGTTGGAAAGCCTATTTTCCCAATCATGACTACGATACGAATTACGGGCTTTCCGAGTCCACAGGGCCGGGCTGCGTGCACCTTGGCATGGAAAATATCCACAAGGTGGGAGCCATCGGCATTCCCGGCTACCGGTGGGAGTGCAAGATCGTGGACGAGAACGGGAAGGAAGTGGCCCGGGGGGATGTGGGCGAGCTCTGTGTGAAAGGGCCGGGACTCATGACCTGTTATTACCGGGACGAGAAGGCCACCGCCGAAGCCCTGAGGGACGGCTGGCTGTGTACCGGGGATATGGCCATGCAGGACGAGGACGGCTTCTATTTCCTGGTGGACCGGAAGAAGGACGTGATCGTCAGCGGCGGCGAAAATATTTATCCCGTGCAGATCGAAGATTTCCTGCGGCGGCATGACAAGATCAAGGACGTAGCGGTGATCGGCCTTCCCGACAGGCGACTGGGGGAGAAGACCGCCGCCATCGTGGAGGTGAAGGACGGCATGGAGTGCACTTGGGAGGAACTGGAGGATTTCTGCAGGGAGCTGCCCAGGTACAAGCGTCCCAAGGAGATCATTTTCCACGA
>CAJTSY010000209.1 GCA_910578995.1 uncultured Acetatifactor sp. | reverse complement strand
CCCTTACCATGCCTTCCAGCGCCGCAGGGCCATACAGCCCCATGGAAATGTGCCGGGAGACTTCCTCCTGCAGGTACATCTGTACGATGCCGTCCGGCAGTTCTCCCGGGGGCAGCCCTTCCTCAATGCAGCGCAGGATTGCATCTTCCAGGCAGACCGCCACTGGCTGGGCTTCCCCTGTTTTATAGATGCATATCTCATGGCGGGTATGGCCGTTCCTGCCCTCCGTGTCCCGGCGGGTTACGTTGTATCCCTTTCCGAACCTCCTGCCCACCAGTTTCATGATTTCTTCCCTAAATTGTTCTTTCATCCATGCACCTCCTCATGCATCTATAAATGCCATCCAGCCGACGGCTACCATCTGTATGCCCCTGGCACGTCATATCCCGTCCAGTCTACGGACAGCGCCCTGGCCACGGTCTCCTCCATCCTGGCGATCCTGCTCCCGTCCCAGCCCTCGCAGGCGAGCATGAAGGGGATCTCCGAGATGCCGAAATAGATGTCATGGGCCGTGCAGGGATCCTCCCCATACTGCGCCAGGAAGAGCTCCACGGCCTCGGCCTCGTATTTCCGGGGGATGCCCAGCCTGTCCATGACGCCCTTCATGCAGTTGGCCGGGTTCCTGATGTCGATCTTCAGGAGCTTCACCAGGTTCCCGGCGGCAAGCTGGTACTTCCCATACAGGAGCTTCAGCTAGGCGTCGAACTCGCTGAGCGTACTGCCGTTCCTGTGCCCCAGCCGCAGCGGGCTGCCCAGGCTGATGGTGGTGCACCCCTTTCCGTATACCAGCATGGGGTAGATGTTGGCCCCACCCGATCCGGTGTCGGATGTAGTCACCTTTACCATGGGGACCATCTCCTCGGCTGTCCTCCCGTGCAGGGCCAGCTCATCCCTGTAGGCGTCCAGGAGGGCGTCCTCGCCGGTGAGCTGCCAGACGGCGGACACTATGTCATGCTCATAGAAGCCCTCCACATAGCGGCAGCCCTTGAAGTTCTCCGTCAGGTAGTCCACGGTATGCAGGAACACCTGCTCCATGTCCAGCACGGCGTAGTCGTGGCAGTCGCCCCCCAGCACAGCGGAGACCTTGCCCTCGGAGATGCGCAGCAGCGCCTCGCCCTTCGCTGCCTTCAGGCAGTCGTTCAGGATTCTGGCGTACACGCTCTTCTCCACCCTGCGCAGCCCCGCGCCGGAGATCCCCGCACGGTCAAGGATGCTCTTGATTGCGCAGTTCCTTACCGGGTAATACTGGTTCCGTACCTTCAGCAGGAGCCCTGTGTTGACGATGGTGTCCGTGATGATCTCCTCGTCCAGCCCCTCGTCCGCATACCTCTCCTTCATTTCCTCCTCCACCTTGCTCCCGCTGGTGATCGCCACCAGGCGCAGGTTCCTGGCGCTCTTCCTCTGCCAGGATGAGTTCCTCCCGATGCTCTTTAAGCACTCCAGGAAATCCTCCTGCTTCCGGAATACGCCGCAGTAATCGTCTGCAAATACCCTTGTCTCATACATTCTTCTTTCCACCTTTCTTTTTTCTCTCCTTTTCGGAGGCTTTTTTATCCAGCCGCTTGTGCGGGCAAGCCCTCATGGGCATTTCTGGCAATAAAAAAGGAATGGCCCGTAAAGGTTTCCATTCCCTACCGCGTGTGGCAATCCACAAGTCTGTTTCTCCTGGCAACTCTGCGCATGCCAGAGGAACAAAAAAGTGCCAAAAGACTGCCATGCCCACGCATGGTATCCTCTGGCACTACTTACAATCTTAAACAGCGTATGCCCCGGCTCTCCCTGAAAGGAGCCGGAACCTGCCGGTAGCTTTGGAGGGTGCGGACATATCGGGTATGTCCAGCCTGCCCCCGTTTCCCGTCTGCAGGTGAAGCATAAAAATCAATTACGGGTTTATCTTAACACAATATCTTGTATTGTGTCAACTTGAATATACTATATATTCCTCCTCTATTCGTCTCTTTTCACCTTCCAAAAAATTTTTTCAACTTTTTTTAAAAATTTTTCAAGTTTTTGCCTTCTCCCGGGTATTTACTTTATAGATCGGTCTTCTGGATCGGTCGTTCCGTTCTTTGACAGCTGAAGAACATACACCGCCATGTATATGGGTTCCGGTGGGTGGCTCACTGCCTACAGTCTGCCCTCCGTCCGGATTGAATTGCACACAGTGCAGCCAGGGGCAACGCGGCCAGAGTGGGCGCAGGAAACGGTAGCGGGAGGTATGTGTAGATAATTTACTGATAGTTTTTATATTTTTTGGATACCCCATTATATTTTGTTGTTGTGCAGCGCCGCTTTCTACTGTATAATTCCCTTTAACAGAGAGCTATTTGCTGGATTCTTGGCAGGACTGCACAAGGAAAGGAGTCCTTATGGCAGTCGATGAATATAAAATCTCCGAAGCAGGGAGCAGTTCCGGCCAGGAAGTCAAAGATAAGAAAACCTATTCCGTCCATGAAATAGCACAGATACTACAGATCAGCAGGAGCAAGGCTTATGAATTGTGCCGTCAGCCTGATTTCAAGGTAGTTCGGCTCGGACGGACGATCCGGATCTCCAAAGCATCTTTTGATAACTGGCTTGACAACCTGTTATAGGAGTAGTAAGGAGAGAAGAATGGCATCTATTATCAAGAGGAAAAGCAAATACTCAGTAGTTTATTATTATACGGATGAGAAGGGGGTGAAGCACCAGAAATGGGAGACTTGTCAGGATCATGCTGAAGCAAAGCGCAGGAAAGCTGAAATCGAGAGCCAGCAGGGCAACGGCACTTTTATCCCTCCACAGGAACTGACTGTGAAAGATTTCCTGCGGGACTTTGTTAAAATCTATGGAACGCCCCACTGGGCGCTGTCAACATATGAATCCAACTGTGCCCTGATTGCCAACTATATCAACCCGGCCATTGGTGATGTGGCAGTCCAGGATATCACCCCGAAGTTCGTGGATGAATTCTATGTACGGCTGCAGAAGACAAAGCCGGTGGCAAAAAAGAACAAACGGCCGAAAAGTGAATATCTTACGCCGGGCACCATACATAGTATCCATAAGATACTCCGGTGCGCCTTTGAGCAGGCAGTGAAATGGGAAATTATCGCAAGAAATCCTTTCCCCCATGCAAACAAGCCAAAGACCAATTACAGGAAACGCGACATCTGGACAGCGGACATGATAAGGAAAGCCCTGGACGAATGTGACGACATGAAGCTTTATGTGGCCATGAACCTGGCATTTGCCTGCTCCATGCGTTATGGGGAAATCTGTGGGCTGACATGGGACAAGGTACATATTTCAGACGAGGATATTGCGAATGATGATTCCCACCTCTGGACCCGGCAGGAACTTGCCCGTGTATCGAAGGAGGCACGGCAGCAGTTAGACGATAAGGACATCATGTTTATTTTTCCTTCCCTTATGTCGAATACTCATACCAACCTTGTTCTGAAAAAGCCTAAGACCGAATCCAGTATCAGAAAGGTATGGATACCAAAAACGGTTGCCTACATTCTGCGGGAGTGGAAACAGATTCAGGATCAGTACAAGGAATATTTAGGCCAGGAGTTTTATGATTATAACCTTGTGCTGACGCTTCCCAATGGGAGGCCTGTGGAAAACCGCATCATGGAGAAGGAGTTCTCGAAGCTTCGGGAGAAAGCAGGACTGCCCTATGTTGTGTTTCATTCCCTGAGGCACTCCAGTACGACTTATAAGCTGAAGCGAGGCCTTTGTGACCTGAAGGCGACACAGGGTGATACCGGCCATGCGCAGATTGATATGATTACAGATGTATATGCGCATATCCTGGATGAGGACAGGAAAGTGAACGCCCAGAAATTTGAGGCCACGTTCTATGCCAAAAATGCTGTCAATCCTTTGAGGGATGTGAAGCTGCCTGAAGAAACCGGCACGGACCTGACAAATTTAATCGCAGCATTGGAACAGTCTCCGGAACTGGTTGCCATGCTGACACAGGCACTGAAGGGATAACTTTTGAAAAAAGTTTGCTATTAGCAGCTAAAACCTGCTAATTCTGCAATTAGCAGATTATTAGCAAAGACTCTGAAAGTGCAGTTTTGTGTTCGATTCCCTGTTAGCAGCGCGAGTGATAACAAATATTTGAAAAACCGAGTTCTCTGATTTTAAGTTTCCTCTTGAGAGAAAAAAGGAAAAGCATTGAAAAATCCAGTGTTTTCAATGCTTTCCAGCGTCCCCGAGACGACTTGAACGTCCGACCTATCGCTTAGGAGG
>CAJTSY010000208.1 GCA_910578995.1 uncultured Acetatifactor sp. | reverse complement strand
ATTCTTATACCATTATACACAAAATGCCCGGATTGGCAAGGAAAATCGCAGAAAGGCAAAGGATTTCTTAATTTTCCGGGGGAGATCTTGAAATGCGGCCTGAAAAGGTTTAAAGTAGAGCTGTGGCGGGAGGACATGCATCGGTTCCGGACGTTCCGGGGCGGAATCCCGCGCAATGACAATTTCGGTTCCGGCCTGGCCGGAGCGGGGGGAAGGGATACGGAGGTAATGATGATACTGTTAATCATAATGGCTGTCATACTGGCAATGCCCGTGCTTTATTTTTTTATGATCATGCCAAGGATTGCCTGTAAGCCGGATACGTCTCCGTTTCTGAAGTGGCTGTATGCCCACAGGGGACTTCATGACAATGCGGCCCTTATACCGGAGAATTCCCTGGCGGCCTTTGCCAGGGCGGCGGAGGCAGGTTTCGGCATCGAACTGGACGTGCAGATGTCGAAGGACGGCGTGCCGGTGGTGTTTCACGATTTTACCCTGAAGAGAATCTGCGGGGTGGAGGGGAAGGTGAGCGATTACACTTACGGGGAACTGCAGCAGTTTTCCCTCTGCGGCACCCCGGAGAGGATACCCTGCTTTGCGGATGTGCTGAAGCTGGTGGACGGGAGGGTGCCGCTGATCATAGAGCTGAAAGTGGAACGCCTGGACATCTCGGTATGTGGGGCGGTGGATCGTTTATGCGCTTCTTACAAGGGGCTGTACTGTATTGAATCGTTTCATCCCCTGGCCGTGTTCTGGTACCGCAGGCACAGGAAGCATATTGTGAGGGGGCAGCTGGCGGACGCATTCCTGAAAGAGGGGGAGTTTGTGGGAACGTTATCATTCCTGCTGCAGAACCTGATGTTCAACTGGCTTGGAAGGCCGGACTTCATCGCCTACAACTGTAAGTATCCGGGAATGCTTTCCAGAAGGCTGTGCCGGGGCCTTTACCGGAGCAAGGCGGCCGCCTGGACCATTCGCAGCAGGGAGCAGCTGGCGGAGGCCAGGAAGCATTTTGACATCTTCATTTTTGACGGTTTTGTGCCGAAGGAAAAGGCCTGCTAGAGTATGCCTGAAAATTTATTTAATTTCCCGAAATTGTGACGCACGGTTGGCGGAAGGCTATTTTCGGACATGCTCTGGAGTGTTGGCCTTATAGGAAAATTTGGGAAGTGAAGAGGATAGAATGTTTCCGGGGATGTGCATGTAAGTGCTTACATCCCCTGTTTTGACTGCTTATTCTGCCTGAACAGAAGGAAAAAGGTGGACAGATTGCACGAAAATCACAGTTATGACAAAATTTACTTCATTTTCCCTTGATATTCTTTTGGCAAATTGTTACAATAATAAAATAATAATAAAGTGTTCGTCCGCTTCCGGCATTACGGGAGGGGCGCGCGGGGGAGGGACTGTTCCGGGAAGGCATTCCGGGAAGAGGGAATCCTGCGAAAATGCCGCAGTCCGGAAGACTGATGATTTTCGAGGCAGATGCCCTGAAAAGATCTGCCGGAGGGAAGAGCCGGAATTTGCCGAAGGAAAGAGCCGGAGGAGTTTGTACCGGAGAGAAAATTTCCGGAGAGATTTTCCGGTTTTCCGGATGGGAAATCCGGGAGGAATCCCCAGGGGAAGCTTGCGGAAGCGCATCCCGTGGAGGGAAAGGACGGACAGCCTTTGTTTATTAAAACATGATTGAAAGGAAGAAGAAAAAATGAGAAAATGGGTGTACTTGTTTACAGAGGGCGACGCAACCATGCGTGAGCTCCTGGGCGGCAAGGGTGCGAACCTGGCAGAGATGACAGGGCTCGGGCTCCCGGTGCCGCAGGGTTTTACCATCACAACGGAGGCCTGTACGCAGTATTACGATGACGGAAGAGAGATCAATGATGAAATCCAGGCGCAGATTAATGAGTACATCGTTAAGATGGAAGAGATTACCGGCAAGAAGTTCGGTGACCATGAGAATCCCCTGTTGGTATCCGTGCGTTCCGGCGCAAGGGCTTCCATGCCCGGTATGATGGACACCATCCTGAACCTGGGTCTGAACGAGGATGTGGTAAACGTCATCGCCGAGAAGTCGAATAACCCCCGTTGGGCATGGGACTGCTACAGAAGATTTATCCAGATGTATTCCGACGTGGTTATGGAAGTGGGCAAGAAGTATTTCGAACAGCTCATCGACGCCATGAAGGAGAAGAAGGGCGTGAAGCAGGACGTGGAGCTGACCGCAGAGGACTTGAAGGAACTGGCAGGACAGTTCAAGGCCGAGTACAAGGCAAAGATCGGCAGCGACTTCCCGGATGATCCCAAGGAGCAGCTGATGGGCGCCATCAAGGCCGTGTTCCGCTCCTGGGACAACCCCCGTGCAAACGTATACCGCCGCGACAACGACATCCCGTATTCCTGGGGTACAGCCGTAAACGTACAGTCCATGGCCTTCGGCAACATGGGTGACGACTGCGGTACCGGCGTGGCATTTACCCGTGACCCCGCCACAGGCGCAAAAGGCCTCTTCGGCGAGTTCCTGACCAACGCCCAGGGCGAGGACGTGGTTGCAGGCGTCCGCACCCCCATGAAGATCACCGAGATGGCGGACAAGTTCCCCGAGGCTTTCGAGCAGTTCAAGGGTGTGTGCGACAAGTTGGAATCCCACTACAGAGACATGCAGGACATGGAATTCACCGTAGAGCACGGCAAGCTGTATATGCTGCAGACCAGAAACGGTAAGAGAACCGCACAGGCTGCACTGAAGATCGCATGTGACCTGGTGGACGAGGGAATGCGCACAGAGCAGGAAGCAGTTGCAATGATCGATCCCCGTAACCTTGACACCCTGCTGCATCCCCAGTTCGACGCGGCTGCCCTGAAGGCTGCCACACCTGCAGGAAAGGGCCTGGGCGCTTCTCCCGGCGCTGCTTGCGGCAAGATCGTGTTCAGCGCAGAAGAGGCGGAAGAGTGGGCTGCAAGAGGCGAGAAGGTGGTTCTGGTCCGTCTGGAGACCTCTCCGGAAGACATCACCGGCATGAAGGCCGCACAGGGTATCCTCACCGTCCGCGGCGGCATGACTTCCCATGCGGCAGTGGTTGCCCGCGGAATGGGAACCTGCTGTGTATCCGGCTGTGGCGACATTGCCATGGATGAGGAGAACAAGAGATTTACCCTGGCAGGCAAGGAGTACCACGAGGGAGATTTCATTTCCATCGACGGTACCACAGGTAATATTTACGACGGCAGGATTCCTACCGTTGACGCTACCATCGCAGGCGAGTTCGGCAGGGTTATGGCATGGGCCGACAAGTTCAGGACCCTGAAGGTAAGGACCAACGCGGATACGCCCAATGACGCAAAGAAGGCAAGGGAGCTGGGCGCAGAAGGTATCGGCCTGTGCCGTACCGAGCATATGTTCTTCGAGGAGACCAGGATTGCCGCTTTCCGTGAAATGATCTGTGCAGACACCGTGGAAGAGAGAGAGGCTGCCCTGGAGAAGATCCTGCCTTACCAACAGAGCGACTTCGAGAAGATTTACGAGGCTCTGGAAGGATTCCCGGTTACCATCCGTTTCCTGGATCCGCCTCTTCACGAGTTCGTTCCCACCGAGGAAGCCGACATCGAGAAGCTGGCAAAGGCACAGGACAAGACCGTGGAGGAGATCAAGACCTTCATAGCTGGCCTGCATGAGTTCAACCCCATGATGGGACACAGGGGATGCCGTCTGGCAGTGACCTATCCCGAGATCGCCAGAATGCAGACCAGAGCTGTCATCCGCGCGGCCATCAATGTACAGAAGGCACATCCCGAGTGGAAGATGCGTCCCGAAATCATGATTCCTCTCATCTGCGAGGTGAAGGAACTGAAATATGTGAAGAAGATTGTAGTTGAGACCGCTGACGCGGAGATCGCTGCTTCCGGAGTTTCCATTGACTACGAAGTAGGTACCATGATCGAGATCCCCAGGGCTGCTTTGACGGCGGATGAGATTGCAAAAGAAGCTGACTTCTTCTGCTTCGGTACCAATGACCTGACCCAGATGACATTTGGATTCTCCCGCGATGATTCCAGCAAGTTCCTGAGCGCTTACTATGATACCAAGATCTTGGAGAATGATCCGTTCGCAAAGCTGGATCAGAACGGCGTAGGCAAGCTGATGGAGATGTCCATCAAGCTGGGCAAGCCGGTGAACCCGAAGATGCATGTGGGTATCTGCGGCGAGCATGGCGGGGATCCTTCGTCGGTGGAGTTCTGCCATAAGATTGGGTTGGATTATGTTTCTTGTTCGCCGTTCAGGGTGCCGATCGCGAGGTTGGCGGCGGCACAGGCGGC
>CAJTSY010000207.1 GCA_910578995.1 uncultured Acetatifactor sp. | reverse complement strand
AATATTCCCCTGCTTCCAGTACCCAGCAGGATTTATGCCCCGTAACGCCGCTGTCATCGTAGGAAGCCAGCGCATGCCAGGAAACGGCGATTTCCAGGGTCTGGCTCCCGCCTGGAGCAAGCTCCCTCGTCTTGGCAAAGCCGCAGAGGATCCTGGCCGGCTTTCCCAACGCGCCTTGGGGCTGTCCGCAGTAAACCTGTGCCACTTCTTTTCCCGGAACGGCGCCTGTGTTGGTAATCTTTATATGAAAGACGGAAACCGGCTCTTGCCCGTCTGATGCCGCATTTCCCACAGTTCTGGCTGTCCCTGTCTCTGTCACTTCCGCTGCCGCATTCTCATTTGTCCCCGTCTCTGTCACTTTTACTGCCGCATTCTCGTTTGTCCCCGTCTCTCTCACTTTTGCCGACGCATTTGTATCCCCTTCAGCCGATGCCGCCGCTGCCATCTCCGTCTCCAGGGCAAAAGTAGTGTATGACAGGCCGAATCCAAAAGGATACAGCACCTTATCCCTGGCAAAGGTCTCGAAATACCGGTAACCCACATAGATATCCTCCTGATAGAGGTTGCGGTTCTCGTCCCCATGGTTGCGGGTGGAGGGATAGTCGGCAATGTCCAGGGCGATGGTGTCCGCCAGTTTCCCGGAGGGAGTCACCTGGCCGGAAATCACATCCAGTACGCCGTTTCCGCCTTCCTGGCCCCCCTGCCATACGTAGAGGACAGCGGAGGGCCGGTACCGCTCCACCCATTTCATATCGATGATGTTTCCCACATTCAGCAGCACCACCGTACGCTCAAATGCACCGCAGACCAGGCGCAGCATCTCTTCCTCATCCCCGGTAAGAAGGTAGCTCCCGGCTTCGGCCTTATTATCCTGATCCTCCCCGGCTGTCCTTGCGATAATAATGACAGCCGTGTCGGATTCCTCACTCACCTCAGCGACAAGCCCCTCCGTCAGCGGCATCTCCTTCTGGAACCAGGGTTCCCCGGCCCATCCCGCCCCTGCGTCAAAGGGATTGTCCTTCAGCCACTCTTCATAGACTGCCTTCAGCCTTTCATTCAGCACGAAACTGCTTTCCTCCAAAGCCTCCCGGATGCCTGTGACGTAACTGGTGTTCACCATGCCCCCGGAGCCTGTGCCGCTCTTGTAATAGTTGAACTGCCCCCTGCCGAACAGGGCGATTTTCTCCCCCTCCTTCAGGGGAAGCACCGCTCCTTCGTTGCGCAGCATTACGGTACCTTCCGCTGCCACGGCTCTGGCCGTCCCGGCATACTGCTTTGTGTCGAAAATTTTGTTTTCCATTGATTTCTCCTTTCCATATTTTATGGTGTTTTTTCTATTCCAATGTTTTATGGTATCTTTTATCGTTACTGTTCACTCGGTGTCACCGCGAGGCGTTTTCGTGCGTATTCTGCACGAAAATCCCGAGACTGCAGGTGCCAAAATGAGCGCACTTTGCTCAGTTCATGACAATAGAATTCTGCACTTGAATTCTATTGTATGTGTGCATCATGTTGCTGTGAACGGCGAAGCCGTGAACAGTAACAATGAAGTTATTAATGGACAAAACACTTGAACTTTTCAATTTGACAATGGTTATATAATCTGCTACAATAAGAGTGTAAAAATGATTGCAAAAAATCTATTTAAAAGGTGCTGCCGATAGACGGTCAGCCCTGGTTTAGTTAGTTTTTAAAAAAGTAACCGACACCTGGCTGGGGGCGGTTACTTTTTTGTGTGTCCGATATATGCAAGCAATATCATGACTATGATCGAAAGAATCATCAGCACAATTGAAAGCATCTCAAAATCACTCATCAAGCAAGCCCTCCTTTTCAAGATTTCCCACTGCAGGATTTCTATGTAATCAGAGGGTTCAGTCCCCCTGGTGAAGGACTGACCGCCTACCCGTTATGGCAGCACCCACGGCTGCATTTTATCAAAATTTACTAATTTTGGCAAGTTCATACAATGAATTTTTATACATTTATAACATATCCATTTCCTGAAATATCTATAAAAAACACAAGCCATATCCGGAAAAAATTCCAGACAGCCATTTCACAATTCGGAAGCTGCTCCGCATAAGCTGCCTGGAATCCTTCCTGTAAAGTGCTCCGAAGCGCCGCTCCGCTGACGGCATCAGGAATACTGCCAATCCGGAAACTACCTTACACAAACCGTTGCCATCCCGCTTTTTTCAAAGGAAAGTACGATGTCCGAACCGCTGTTCACAACTGTAATCCCACTGGTTCCTGCATTCACCAGGACTGTCCCATCGGCTTCCACACCGGTTCCCGTCTTCACCAGAACTGCCCTGCAGGCCTCCCCCGCGGCTCCCGCATTCACCAGAACCACCCTGCAGGGCTTCTCCCCGGTGACATCCACACGGTACTCGTCTCCCTTCCGCTGAACCTGCACCAACGTATCCTGCTGCGCCCTGCCGTCATAAACCACAGTCCCCGTCTCTTCGCCGTCCTCCAAAGCATACACCCGGAAGGTGACATCCCGCGCATAGTCATAGACCGGCCCGTCGTCGCATACGCCCACCGCCACCACGGCGTTCTCCCTCACGTAAAGGGGAATGCTGAGATAACCGTGCTTCTCCCGGTACCACCTGCCGCCTTCCCGCACCTCTCCGGTGAGGAAACCGGTCCATTGTCCTACAGGCAGGTAATACTCTGCCATGCCCGCCTCATTCAGCACCGGCGCCACCAACAGGGAATCTCCCAGCATATACTGGCTTGCCAGGTAAGCGCAGTTGCGGTCATCCTCAAACTCCAATGCCATGCTCCGCATCATGGGTACGCCTGTCCGGGAGGTCTCTATTGCATTCCGGTACAGATAGGGCATCAAAGAAGCCTTCAGCCGGGTGAAAAAGCGCACCACATCCACGCTTTCCTCATCGTAAAGCCAGGGTACCCTGTAGGAGGAGGAACCGTGGAGCCTGGAGTGGGTGGAAAGCAGCCCGAAGGCGCACCAACGCTTGTACACATCCGGCGTGGACCTGCTCTCGAAGCCGCCGATGTCGTGGCTCCAGAACCCGAATCCGGAACTGGTCAGGGACAGGCCGCCCCGGAGGCTCTGCTCCATGGACTCGTAATCGGACCAGCAGTCCCCGCCCCAGTGCACCGGGAATTTCTGTCCCCCCGCGGTGGCAGAGCGGGCAAAGAGCACCGCCTCCCCTTTCCCCCGCTTCCGCTCCAGGAGATCGAATACCGCCTGATTATATAAATAGGTGTAAAAATTGTGCATTTTCATGGGATCCGCCCCGTTGCGGTACACCACAGACCTGGGAATCCGCTCGCCGAAATCCGTCTTAAAGCAGTCCACGCCCATGTCCAACAGCTTTTCCAGTCCCTGCTGATACCAGGCGACAGCCTCCGGATTGGTGAAGTCCACAATGGCCATTCCGGACTGCCACATATCCCACTGCCATACATCTCCGTTAGGGCGCTTCAAAAAGTACCCCTTCTCCATCCCTTCGTCAAATAGGGCAGATTCCTGGCCGATGTAGGGATTGATCCACACACAGACCTTAATGCCTTTTTCCTTAATCCGCCGCAGCATCCCCTCCGGATCCGGAAATACCGCCTCGTCCCAGATGAAATCCGTCCAGTGGAATTCCTTCATCCAACAGCAGTCGAAATGGAATACCGACAAAGGGATGCCCCTGGATAACATCCCGTCGATAAAGCTCATCACTGTCTTCTCGTCATAGTCCGTGGTAAAGGATGTGGACAGCCACAGCCCGAAGGTCCAGGGCGCAGGCAGGGCCGGCTTCCCCGTCAGATCCGTGTACCGCTCCAGAACCTCCTTCCGGCTCGCCCCGTCCATGACAAAATAGTCCAGGCACTCCCCCGCCACGGAGAAGGCTGTCTTGTTCACCTGTTCCGTCCCAACCTCGAAGTCCACCCGCTCCGGATGATTGACGAAGACGCCGTAATTTCGACTGGACAGGTAAAAAGGAATATTTTTGTAGGACTGCTCCGTACTGGTGCCGCCGTCCTCATTCCAGATGGAGACCGACTGGCCGTTTTTCACAAATGCCCCGAAGCGCTCGCCCAGGCCGTAGATCTGCTCGCCTACCGACAGCCCCAACTGCTGCCGCATGTAGGCTCCTGTGCCCCTGTCGTAGGCCATGCCCGTCCAGTTCTCCTTAATGAACGCCAGGTCTCTGGGAGCGCTTTTGGTCAGCAGCTTCCCGTCCCGCTCAAAGCGCATGCTGAAGGGGCGCTTATCGATCACCAGGCTCAGGTGTCCGCTTCGCACGGTGATTGTGCTCTCTGTCTCCTCCGCTGTCAGGGAATATACCGGCTTTTCT
>CAJTSY010000206.1 GCA_910578995.1 uncultured Acetatifactor sp. | reverse complement strand
ACTCTTTGGAGATTTTCTATTGTAATTTTTCTTTTTATTTGATATGATTTAGGGGATGGATTTTTTTGGATGCAATTCGAATAGCCCGAATCATAAAATAATTATTGGAGGATTTTAAGATGGCAAAGAAGCGTAACATTATTGTAGGACAGTCAGGCGGACCTACGGCTGTGATCAATTCCAGTCTGGCAGGCGTATATAAGACTGCCAAGGAGAGAGGCTTCCATAAGGTATACGGGATGCTTCACGGTATTCAGGGTTTCCTGGACGAGCAGTATATTGATCTGGCTACACAGATTCATTCCGACATGGATATCGAACTGCTGAAGAGGACACCTTCCGCATTCCTGGGATCCTGCCGCTATAAGCTGCCGGAGATTCATGAGAATTCCGAAATTTACGAGAAGATTTTCCAGATTCTGGACAAGCTGCAGATCGAAGCCTTTATCTATATCGGCGGAAATGATTCCATGGACACCATCAAGAAGCTGTCCGACTATGCGATCATCAAGGGCCATACCCAGAAGTTCCTGGGCGTGCCCAAGACCATTGACAATGACCTGGCCCTTACGGATCACACTCCCGGTTTCGGCAGCGCTGCAAAGTACATCGCGGCTTCCACCAAGGAGATCATCCGTGACGCCCTGGGCCTGACCTACAATGACAAGGAAGCTATCACCATTCTGGAGATCATGGGACGGAATGCGGGATGGCTGACAGGCGCAACCGCCCTTGCCAGGACAGAGGAGTGCGAGGGTCCCGACCTGATCTATCTGCCCGAGGTGGTGTTTGATATTGACAAGTTCCTGAAGCATGCCACAGAACTCCTGAAGAAGAAGGAGTCCGTGGTGATCGCGGTTTCCGAGGGAATCAAGCTGGCTGACGGCAGGTATGTGAGCGAGCTTTCCGGCGGCGCGGATTATGTGGATGCATTCGGACATAAGCAGCTCCAGGGAACGGCAGCTTACCTGGCCAACTTCCTGCGTGCAGAGACCGGCTGCAAGACCAGGAGCATCGAGTTCTCCACCCTGCAGAGAAGCGCTTCCCACATGGCTTCCCGTGTGGACGTGGACGAGGCCTTCATGGTAGGCGGCGCTGCGGTTAAGGCTGCGGACGAGGGAGACAGCGGCAAGATGGTGGTTATCGACCGTGTGGCGGATGATCCTTACATGAGTGCTGCAGGTATTTACGATGTGCACCGCATTGCCAACAATGAGAAGTTGGTTCCCCGCAACTGGATGAACAAGGAAGGGAACTATGTGACAGACGAGTTCGTCAACTATGTGGAACCCCTGATCCTGGGCGATTACCAGCCGTTTATGGTAAACGGCCTGCCTCAGCATCTGGTTCTGAAGAGAAAATAATGCCGTTTTAGAATGTTGGTTTAGAAAGAAAAGCCTGCCGTTCCTTCCTCACAGGGAGGGAACGGCAGGCTTTGTGCTGCCCTTGATTCAGGTTACCGGGCTGTTTCCAGGTTTCTGGAGGCAAACAGGATTTCCTGTTCCAGGCAGTCCGGAACGCCCGTGCCGCTGTTGCGCAGCCGCTGCCTGAGGATTTCAAGCTTGTGCACACGCTGCGCGGTGAGGATTTTCTGGCGGCTGAGGAGTTCGGAATACATGGGGTTCTGCTCCAGTGTGCTGTCCATGGAAGCCGGAAAAGGACAATAGGTAAACAGGATTTTGCGGGCCACCTTATTCAGCCTGGCCGAACCGCTGCCCTCATAGAGAATCCATGTAATATAGTCCCGTACAAACATTTCCCTGAAACTGTTTTTGGCCCTTGCCAGGCTGTTCTGCAGCTTTTCCTTTGCGTCCTTGCTCAGCTCGCTGTTTTTCTTATAGAACTGTATATAGTCAAAGTATTCGCTGGTAAGGGAGGCTTCCGATACATCGTTCCAGCGTCCTCCCTGGATGCGCTTGCACATCTCCCAACGGAATTCCCCGGTCATCCTTACCATGGCAGTCTCCAGGTTTTCCATGTAAAATATGGGGAGAATCATACGGCTGGGACTGTTGCGCTTCTTGCCCTCGATTTCCTGCCACAGGGATCCCCTTATTCCCGCATTTGGCATAAGGATAATGTCAGGCAGATATTCCACATGCATGGGCTCCCGGTTCATGGCCTGGGATTTCTCGTAATCGATGGTTTCCCGGTAGAAGGCCGAGAAATCGATTCCTTTCAGCATGCCCAGGGCGCCGCTGATCTTTTCCGGGGTGATAAAGGAAGCATTCAGATCCTTCAGTACGTTCTCCGCGGTAAATAGGGGACAGTAGGAGGCAATCCGCCCAAAAGTAACCTTGTTGGCGCTGGGGAAAAGGTTCTGGAGCTCGAAACGTACTTTTTCCAGGGTGTTGTTTTCCAGGGCGGCGAGCTCGGCGGCAGGGAGGGTATTTTTTCTTTTCTGTTGGTAGATAAAGTCGTCGAAATCCTCATCCAGTTCGCTGCGGCTGGGATTTTTCTCACCATTGTAAATGGACATGAGCCAGTCGTAAAGGGTATAGACGCTTGCCTGTCCCGGTGCGTTCATGTAGCAGGCCAGACGGTAAAGGATGACGCTGTTGTCCGCCCCTGCAAGCGTCTCGTCCACATATCCGAAATAGAGGAACATGCGCACGGGAACCGGCAGGTCGGGGACGGAAAGGGAACGCTCGAATACTTCCGAATAAAGCAGGTGGAATTCATCAGTCAGCGCCCTACGCAGACGTGCGCACTCATCGTCCGTGGAGTTTTTGTCCCCTGCGGCTTTATAGAGGGCGACATGTTCCCGGAAGGATGTCTCCTTTTCCTTGTCCAGTCCGGCAAAATCCAGAATGCTCTCCAGGGAACCCTCCAGCAGATGGAGGATATCCGAGTCGGAGCCGTCCTTTGCGCCCTGTGCCATGTCGGGGCGGGCCAGGACAGCCTCTTTCTTCCGGAAGGCCTCCACCCGGGACATGGCCTGGGTTTCCTGGGGAAGTATGTACTCTTCAGGCAGGTTCATCATCTGCTCAATGCTTTCATAAAGGCTGCTGGTGTCCTCCCCTGCCTGGCAGAGACGGTAGTAAAGCTTTGTCAGGGAGTCAAAGAGGTCATTTCCGGAGGGGTTAAAATAACAGTTTACGATTTTGGAACGGTACTGGTACTGGGCATCCAGAACCCTGTACGTCTTGTAAAGGTCCAGGGACCCTTTTCTGAGTATTCCAAGGGACAGTCCCGGCTCCTGGAGCAGGATGCCGGAATTCTCACCCCTGTAGACACGCTGCAGCGAAAAATAGTACTTGTTCAGCCATTCATCAGGTGTTTCGTCCAGACAGGCCTGGATTTCCTCCACCTCTGCCGGAACCCGGGCCTGTACTTTATACTGCCCGCACAGACTGGTGTATAAGGCCAGGTCTGCCCGCAGTTTCCGGTAAAGTTCCTCGCTTTTCACTTCCGACAGTGAGTTTTGTTCCATCATGGCGTTGAACTGACGGAACAGGGACAGGATAAACAGCTTGGCTATGTTCTGGTGTTTGTGCAGCAGATTGTCCAGGGCATCCATATTTGCAAGGGAATAGGGCACAAGAGTGGTGTCTTCCAGGGCGGTGTAATCCAGAAAGTGTATGTCCGAACAGAATTCGCAGATCCCGGCCACGTCTCCTGTTCCGATCTGATAGGAGCCTCCCGGGCAGCGTACTTTCACGCGCCCCTGCGTAATCAGATATAAAGCTGTCATCGGCTGCTCACAGCTGCAGATGGTTTTAGATTTTTGAACGGTAATTCCTGCCATATTTCTTCTTCCTTTCGACCAGGGGTAGTTTCCAGGGCATTCATTTTGCTGAAAAATGCCGGCCTGGTTTTAGGTTCCCTGCTGTCTCCGGAATATTATAGCATAAAATTCGGAAAAAGAAAACGGAGAACCTGAAATCATTCTTTATGCGGCGGCGACATATACTGCATAAAGGCAATAACAGGGACTGGATCTGATATGAAAAAAACTGCAACGGCAATCCTGCTGTTTGATTTTGTGGCGGCGCTGCTGCTTTTGGGATTTTACGGACTGCAGGGCCGGACGGTGGCGGCGGACAGCAGAGTGATTTTCACGGCGGAAAACGGAGAAGAATGGGAGAACTTGGAGAGGGAGGATGTCAGGAAGATTGCGATTACTTTTGATGGGGAGTGTATAATTAGAATAAGTCAAGAGAATTGCTTGAAAGAAGCGGTTTCTATGATTTAGTCCAATTATATGCTATTCCGATAGAATAGTCAATGGGCGGCGCTGCGAAATTGAAAATCTGTTGAAATGAATAGTGGAAACGTGCCAATGTCAGGGGATTGGCATCGTTTGTTATGGTCAAAACAGGACTAAATCTATGTTCCGAGTCAATGGAAAT
>CAJTSY010000205.1 GCA_910578995.1 uncultured Acetatifactor sp. | reverse complement strand
ATAACTACCAGTTCCAGAACAGGAAAAAAGTATTTTCATAAAGATGATAATTGTGGGTTGTTGAAGGCTATTGGCTATGGGGAGCGTTATTCGTCTGGAAGAATACACAGAGATGGTGTCTCACCCTGCAACAGATGTGAAAGCTGAAGTTTTGTGCGCCCGGCTTATCGGACATGGCACAAGGCTCCGAAATGTGAAAACGGCGACTGGGTGAACCCAAAGTGGATGTTCCGCAATGTGGGGACTACAGAGATCCTAACGGCAGGCAGTATGCCTGCGGCATCTTCGGAAGAGAAAAAGTATAGTGAGGAGAGTAATGATTTACTGGCAGGGAGAAGATATCCTCATCCGGGATATGGAAGAATCGGACGTTTCCGGCATCTGTAGGGCGGATGGGGAAGAATCAGAAGATAATATTCGCTATTTCGATAAGCAGTTCGGGCATATCCGGGAAAAGGCATGCGCAGGCCTGATCGCCGTCTGCCAGGGAGAAATAGCCGGATACGTATATCTTTATTATCAATGTAAATGGGGCGGAATGGGGAATCAGGGCTATCCTGGCGTGGTGGATTTATATGTCTGGGACAAATTCCGCAGAAGAGGAATCGGCCACATGCTGATGGATGCGGCAGAGCAGATTGCGGCGGAATACAGCGGCCTGGTATATCTGGATGTGGGGCTGAACAGCGAGTTTGGCAGCGCCCAGAGACTGTACGCGAAAAGAGGCTATATCCCTGACGGAAAGGGCTGCTATTATGAAGAGAAGGTGTGCGGAACCAATGCGGTGTGCCGGAATTCCGATGAACTGACCCTCTGCCTGGTGAAAAAGCTAAGGTGACGAAATTTATACTCCCAAGTATATGTATGCTCAAGTTGTGGAATGAAAAGAAAGGTGTGTGCAGGGACAGGAATTGAACCCTGTAAAAAAGAAAGTACGAAGGAGACAGAGGATGAGAATCGCAACCTACAATGTATGGAATGAAGAGAAAGGCATGGGAGACAGGCGTCAACTGATCATAGAGGAAATCCAGCGTGTGGATGCGGACCTCATTGCCCTGCAGGAAATAACGCCCCGCTTTTATCAGGAATTTCTGGTAAAGCTTTCCCGGTATCCTTATTCCGAATATGGAAAATATACGAACGAGGAGGAAGGTCTGGCTGTTTTGAGCAAATATCCCATTACAGGCAGCACCTTTCTCCATACAGAGGAAGGTTATGGGGGGAGCTGCGGCCTGAATGTACTGCTTCGTGTGGACGGCATAAGGCTTTCCGTGACCGATGTGCATCTGCCGTGGGATTCGGCGAGAGTGAAGGAAGAGCAGATTGTGGCGATTGAGAAGTTCAGCCATGAACAGAAGGGGCAGGCCGATTACTTTGTCGTTTTGGGCGATTTCAACTGCGGCATCAATTCCAGTGTGCACCGCTTTATGACGGGCGGACAGACCATCGGCGGAAACGAGGCCAAGCCCTACTGGTACGAGGTGTCCAGTGTCTATACCGCCATAAAAGGACAGCCCCTTTTCCCTACCCTGGACTGCATCAACAATCCGCGCTGGAAGGGGCGGGAGGCTACCTATGCCCCGGAGAATTTTGACAGGATATATGTGATGGATGTGCGAAACGGTTACCGGTTCGACAGAGTAGAGTTGTTCGGAACCAGAGAAGATCCGGTGAGCGGGCTGTGCGCCAGCGACCACTATGGGGTCATGGCGGATGTGACATTTCTAAAATAGGGAGTTTGCTGTTTTGTGGGAAATTATCTCCCTTTTCGGAATTGTGTACCTATTGGGAAATGACTTATAAATATATCTTGTAAATGGCAGATAATGATTTTACAATCAAAGGTATAAACTGGGATTTAGTGAGGTGAAAATCATGGAGAAAGATAGGTATCGGATAGCAGTTTCTATTGTAATCGGATATATTGTTTTATGGTATGCAGGAGCAATGTTCAGCTTCTTTCCATTTTTGGGGGATGATGCCGTTAGTGCAATAGGTTTTACTGGATTGTTGATTTGCCTTGTTATTGTAGCTTGTGCATGTTGGATAATAGACGAAATCAAGAAAAAATAAAAATTTCAAAATTTACAGGAAAGGCATGGAAAAGAAAAATGACAGTATTTGAAGAACTGAAAGCCAGAGGACTTCTGGCCCAATTGACAGACGAGGAAGAGATTAAGGAGCTGATCAACAACGGCAAAGCCACCTTTTACATCGGCTTCGACCCCACGGCGGACAGCCTGCACGTAGGGCATTTCATGGCGCTGTGCCTGATGAAGCGGCTGCAGATGGCGGGAAATAAGCCCATCGCCCTCATCGGCGGCGGCACGGGCATGATAGGAGATCCTTCCGGGAGAAGCGACCTTCGCACCATGATGACGAAGGAGACCATCCAGCACAACTGCGAGTGCTTCAGGAAGCAGATGAGCCGTTTCATTGATTTCGCCGAGGATGGGACTGTCGGTTCTGCCGGAGAAGGAGAGCAGGGCAATGACGCAGAAAAGCATTCCAAAGCGCTGATGGTGAATAATGCGGACTGGCTGATGGATCTGAATTATATCGAGTTCATCCGGGATATCGGGGTGCATTTCTCCGTGAACAGGATGCTGACGGCGGAGTGCTACAAGCAGCGCATGGAGAAGGGCTTAAGCTTCCTGGAATTCAATTACATGATCATGCAGAGCTACGATTTCCTGAAGCTGTATGAAAATTACGGCTGCAACATGCAGTTCGGCGGCGACGATCAGTGGAGCAACATGCTGGGCGGCACGGAGCTGATCCGCAGGAAGCTTGGCAAGGACGCATACGCCATGACGATTACCCTTCTTTTGAATTCCGAAGGAAAGAAGATGGGCAAGACCCAGAAAGGGGCGGTATGGCTTGATCCCAACAAGACCTCTCCCTTCGAATTCTATCAGTACTGGAGAAATGTGGCGGATGCGGATGTACTGAAATGCCTGCGGATGCTTACCTTCCTGCCCATTGAGCAGATCGACGAGATGGACAGGTGGGAGGGCAGCCAGCTGAACCAGGCCAAGGAGATTCTGGCCTTCGAGCTGACGAAACTGGTACACGGCGAAGAGGAAGCGGGGAAAGCCCGGGAGAGTGCCAGGGCGCTGTTTTCCGGAGCGGCGGAAGGGGCCGATATGCCCACAAGCCGGCTGAAGGAAGAGGATTTCCGGGACGGAGCCATCGACATCCTCGGCGTACTGACGGCATCCGGCCTTACCGCGTCCCGTTCCGAGGCCAGACGTGCGGTGGAGCAGGGCGGCGTTACGGTTGACGGTGAGAAAGTAGGCGATATTAAGACCATGTACAGGCCGGAGCAGTTCGCGGGAGACGGGATTATAGTCAGACGCGGCAAAAAGAACTACAAGAGAGTTATCTATAAATAAAACGGAGTAAGAAGTTCTTATAATGAGAGAAGGGATGTGGCAGAATGGCATTGGCGTCAGATGGGCATTGGAGAGATGAAAAGATAAATGGTGTGATTTACGATATGTCGCCGTCTCCCAGTTTTCAGCATGGAATTATCAACAATAATATTAATACAGTTATTAAAGCAGGTTTAAAAGACAGTCTTTGTCTTGTCTTCATGGAAAACCTGGACTTTAAATACCATCCGGATGTAAACGATGATCATCTGTGTCCGGATATTATGATCGTCTGTGACCGAAAGCATTTAAAGGGCGGAGCCTACAGCGGGGTTCCGAAATTTATTGCCGAAACCTTGAGCCATTCCACAGCAAAGAGAGACAGGACTGAGAAGAAGAATATCTATGAGCAGGCGGGTGTGGAAGAATACTGGATTGTCTCACCCCAGGGCTCGGTGGAAATCTATTATCTGCAAGATGGGAAATACGTTCTGGAGCAGATTTATATGCTCCAGGACGACAAAGAGGATGAGGATTATAATGCGGATACAGAAATTTCATTAAAGGTTTTTCCAAATATTAAGATGACCCTGGGGGAGATCTTTGAGGGGTTGGATTGAGCGTGTGAGCCGTTGGTGCTGCGGGGGAATTGCGGCAGTGCTAACGGCGTTTGTTCTTCCTGACAAATTTCCACAGAATCCCAAGACACAGCAGCAATGTACCGCCTGCCAGGCATCCCCACAGCAGAAGGGCGTTACGGGCTTCCCTTGCGGCCTGCTCCCGGGCGTCTTCCTCGGTCTCCCTTGCGGCCTGTTCCCGGGCGTCTTCCTCCGCCCCCCTTGCGGCCTGCTCCCGGGCGGCTTCCTCCGCCTCCCTTGCGGCCTGTTCCCGGGCGGCTTCTTCCGCCTCCCTTGCGGCCTGTTCCTGCGCAGCTTTTTTTGCGGCTTCTTCCGCTTCTCTGGCATCCTGCTCCAATTCTTCCGGGAGATACCC
>CAJTSY010000204.1 GCA_910578995.1 uncultured Acetatifactor sp. | reverse complement strand
TGAAAGTCCTATACCTTAAACAACCTTATAAATCCATTGGAAAATATATCTCCAACAAAAAATGCAAAAAAGCTTGCAAAAAATTGAAAATATCGTATGATAAAAGTGAGATAAAAGAATCGGTAATTCTAAAGAAAGAAATGAGGATGTGTAAATGGCCACAAAAAAACAAAAAGCCACACTGATGAAAGCCGTTTCAGAATTGCAGCCCACCGATTACTCCCGGGAACCGGAACTGAACGGCATCTACCAGCGACTGTTGAGAGGGAGAAAGCAGTTTGCGGAAATTTTTGAGAAGAACATTAACGCCGTAATGCAGATCAGCTCCCTGGACCTGACCATGCAGCATCAGACGGATAAGATCATCGACATCTCGCAGAAAATAGCCAGGGCCACGGAAACCATTTTCGGCGCTTCCGTGGGTGTCTCCAGTAACCAACAGGAAGAGCTGACAAATACCATCGTCAAGGTCTCAGGCGCCACCGACGAGGTGTATCAGAAAATGGAATCCGGCCAGCATGAGCTCACTGACATCAAAGAGCTCTCCGAGCAGACCATTGCCATTTCCCGTGAAATGCAGACGGATCTGGATGAACTGGTGGAAATCGTAGGCCGCATCAGCGGCGTCATAGCAGGAATCGGCTCCATTTCCATGCAGACCAACCTGCTGGCGCTGAATGCCTCCGTGGAAGCCGCAAGGGCCGGGGACGCGGGAAAGGGCTTCGCCGTGGTTGCAAATGAAATCCGGGAGCTGTCCCAGGAGACGCAGAATCTGACTGCAAACATGGAGTCCTTTGTAAAAAATATGAAAAGCGCCTCCCAGAAAAGCATGTCCAGCTCTTCCAACACCATCAGTTCCCTCCTCACCATGACGGAGAAGATAAAAAATGTATGGGAGCTGAACAACGAGAGCCAGGAATATGTATCCAAAATCAATGAATCCATGAGCTCCATCGCCGCGGTGAGCGAGGAAATCAGCAGCTCCATGGCGGAAATGCAGAACCAGCTGACAGAGAGCTCCGACTTCATGCAGAAAGTGGGCGAAGAGCTGTTCCAGGCCGCCAAGCCCGTGGTCGGAATCGAAAAGACTCTGGACGACAGCATCAAGCAGATGGGTTCCATGGCAAAAGACGCCTTCTACCATCTGGAAAACCAGGAGTTTGCCCAGTATGTAAAAAATGCCATATCTGCCCACAATACCTGGCTTGCAAACCTGAAGAAGATGGTGGAATCCCAGACCATCGTACCCCTGCAGCTGGATTCCTCCAAATGCGGCTTCGGCCACTTTTATTACGCCATGACGCCGGATATACCGGGGGTTCTTCCCATCTGGGAAGCCCTGGGACCCAAGCACCAGAGATTCCACAAATACGGCGCTTCCGTAATCAATGCCATCAACAGCGGAAGGCACTCCGAGGCGGAGCAGATCTACTGGCAGGCAGAGAATTATTCCAGGGAACTGATCGCCGACATGCAGAAGATCCTTCAGATTACAGAAGAACAGAGCCAGAAATAAACTACTCTTCTTTTTTACAGGCGGCCGCACCCGAAGTTCCGGGTGCGGCCGCCTGTCTGTTTCCCGTATTTTATTTGTCCATAAAATTTATACGATTCCCTGTGCGGTCATGGCCTCCGCCACCTTCAGGAATCCGGCGATATTTGCTCCCGCCACATAGTTGCCTTCCATTCCGTACTTCTTCGCCGCGTCGTCCAGGCTGTGGAAGATATTGACCATGATTCCCTGAAGCTTGGAATCCACTTCCTCAAAAGTCCAGCTGAGACGCTCGCTGTTCTGGCTCATCTCCAGTGCCGAAGTAGCCACGCCGCCTGCGTTGGATGCCTTGCCGGGGCAGAACAGCACGCCGTTTTCCTGGAAATACTCGGTTGCCTCCATGGTAGTAGGCATGTTGGCGCCCTCAGCCACGGCGAAGCAGCCGTTGGCCACCAGTGTCTTCGCATCTTCCAGGTTCAGCTCGTTCTGGGTGGCGCAAGGAAGGGCGATGTCACATTTCACCGTCCACACATTGCTGCCTGCCGCACATTCATGGTACTGGGCGCTGGGTCTTGCCGCCGCGTACTCGGTGAGCCTTGCACGCTTCACTTCCTTGACTTCCTTCAGCAGGGCCACATCGATTCCTTCCGGATCATAAATCCATCCAGTAGAATCAGAGCATGTCACGGGTTTCCCACCCAGCTGCTGCGCCTTCTGGATTGCGTAGATGGCCACATTACCGGCGCCGGACACTGCGATGGTCTTGCCGACGATATCCTTACCGTTACATTTCAGCATCTCTACCGTCAGATAGAGCAGGCCGTAGCCGGTAGCCTCCGTCCTGGCCAGGGAGCCGCCGTAGGTCAGGCCCTTTCCGGTGAGAACGCCCTCATACAGGCCGGTGAGCCTCTTGTACTGGCCGTACATATAACCGATCTCTCTTGCCCCGGTTCCGATGTCCCCTGCGGGCACATCCGTGTCTGCTCCGATATATTTGTGCAGTTCGGTGATAAAACTCTGGCAGAACGCCATCACTTCCCTGTCTGACTTGCCCTTGGGGTCAAAATCGGATCCGCCCTTGCCGCCGCCGATGGGAAGGCCGGTAAGGGAATTCTTGAAAATCTGCTCAAAGCCCAGGAACTTGATGATACCCAGGTTTACACTGGGATGCAGCCGCAGTCCCCCCTTGTAGGGTCCGATGGCGGAATTAAACTGTACACGGAAACCATTGTTCACCTGCACCTGTCCCTTGTCGTCCACCCAGGGAACACGGAACAGAAGCTGCCTCTCGGGCGTAACAAGCCTCTCCAGTAATGCATCCTTACGATATTTCTCCTCATTGGCCTCGATTACCACGCGAAGGGACTCCAGAACCTCCTTCACCGCCTGGTGGAACTCGGGCTGTGCGGGATTTTTTGCAACTACCAGATCAAATACCTCGTCAACATATGACATTTGCATGTCCTCCTTCTATGATTGTATATGGTTCTATATGTACGGGGCGCTGAACCCCTGCAACAGTTGTTCCTTACAGAGAAGGACACAGGATCCTGACCCTGTGTCCCATGACGCCATCGTCCAGTCCTTATTATACTCCGATTTTACAGAAATCACAACACGCTTTAATGCACTAAACTGAAAAAGGTTTTTCCATTTTTTTAGTCGAGTTGCACAAGTGGTTTACAGATAGTTTTTCAGGGCTGCTATATTTTTTTCCTCAAAATCAATGAGTTCCTTTGCCAGGGCCACCGAGCCTTCCCCCGCCTTTCCATTGTGCTTCAGAGCCTTCTCCATCTCAAGGATCCCGTTATTGTTTTCCTTTATCATGATTTCAGCCATATGGCCTGTACTGGTATTCAGCAGTGTGCTGTAATGGATTCCCGTCTTCAGCAGGGCATCGGACAGGGCCGTGCTCTGGTACCGTCCCGCCTTCGCCTCCACCAACTGCCGGGAGGCCTCATTGTAAATCTCTGCGTATTTTAGGGACTGTTTCGAAATCTGCAGGGCAAAGTCGTCATCATACACTTTTCCCGAAATGGTATCGATGGCTTTCATGGCATTTTCCGTATTTTTCTGAATTTCCCTGTAAATAATCGCTTCCTGTGACTTCATCCTTTCCTCCTGTCTCCGCGCTGCCTGTCCCCACAGCATTTCCTCTTCTCCCGGGGATCCCTCTCCCCTCTGCCTCAGAGCACAAAAAAGCCTTCTATGGAACGCACTGAGCTCTCCATAAAAGACTTCCCTTTTTTCGAAAATTTATACATGTGCAAGCCGCTTCCCCGCAGCCATGCATCTTACTTACTGCTGTGTGACATAGTCGGCCTTAACATATCCGATCTTTCCGTCATATATAACCTTGCACCAACCGTTCTCGTTGGCCAACAGTTCCAGGGAGTCCCCTCCCACCATCAGTCCAAGCTGGTCAGCAGTCTCACTGGCGGCGCTGCGGATCTTCACATTTTCATTGGCAGTGACGGTTCCGATCACCGTCTGTCCGTCCGCGCTCTCCTCCATGTGCAGATACTCTGACTTGATATACCCGTCTCCTCCCTCGAAGACGATCTTGCTCCATCCGTTGACCTTCACTTCCTGTACCTGCACCTTGGTTCCCCCGGGAACCTTGCCCACCTTATCAGCCTGTTCGCTGTCAGAGCTTCTGACGTTAACAGTGGTGGTCGCAGTGGCGTATCTGGGTCCCATCTCCGCAGGAGCGTTTCCTTCCGGATTCTCTGTGGGAGCCGCGCCTTCACCGCCTTCCGGATTCGCCCCGGGAACTTCACCGCCTTCCGGATCCTCTGCGGGTGTCTCGCCTCCTTCAGGATTTTCCGCAGGAGCCTCGCCCCCTTCAGGATTTTCCGCGGGAGCCTCGCCCCCTTCAGGATTTT
>CAJTSY010000203.1 GCA_910578995.1 uncultured Acetatifactor sp. | reverse complement strand
AACGAAACAAAAAATTTGGAAGGAGAAAATGCCATGAAAGGAAAACGGGCAAAATATCTGGGTGCGGCATTGTGCGCCACAGCGGCGGCATTGAGTATCCAGGGATGCGGGAGCGGTTCGAAGGACGGCGGGGTTGAGATCGAGATCGTTTAGTACAAACCGGAAGCGGCGAACTACTTCAAGACGGTGGAGGAGGAATTCAACGCGACTCATGACGATATTCATCTGACCATCAGCTCCCCCAACGATGCCATGACCATTCTGAAGACCAGGTTTATCCGGGAGGATTATCCGGATATCATCGGGATTGGAGGCGACATCAACTATTCCTACTTTGTGGACGCGCAGATTCTGGAGAATGTGGCGGATTACGAAGGAATGAAGGACATTAACCAGGGCTACCTGGACATAGCAGAGGCCCTGGAGCTGATTCCCACGGAAGGGACTTACATTATCCCCTATGTGGCCAACGCGGCAGGCGTTCTCTACAACAGAGACATGTTCGTGGAACACGGATGGGAGATTCCGCAGACCTGGGACGAAATGTTACAGCTTTGTGATAAAATCAAGGCGGAAGGCATCATGCCATTCTACTTCGGATTCAAGGATACCTGGACCTGCCTGGCTCCATGGAATGCCATGGCGGTGGAACTGGCGCCCGCGGATACGGCGAAGCAGGTGAACAAGGGGCAGACCACTTTTACGGAGCAGTACAGGGAGCTTGCGGAAAAATACATGAAACTGCTGCCTTACGGCCCGGATGACCCCTTTGCCTACGGGTATAACGATGCATGTACCGCTTTCGCCAGAGGGGAATCCGCCATGTACCCCATCGGAAGCTATGCCACGCCCCAGATTCTCTCCGTGAATCCGGACCTGAACATCGATTCCTTTGTGATGCCCGCGGCGGACAGTGCGGATGCGCGGACGCTGAACTCCGGTATTGACCTTGGCTTCTGCGTCATGGACGGATGCGAGAATAAGGAAGCGGCTTACGAGGTGCTGAATTTCCTGTATGCGGATGAGAACATCCAGAAATACATTGATGACCAGAACGCGGTTCCCTGCAAAAACGGTGATTTCAAACTGGCCTCCATGCTGGACGGCATGTTGGAGTTCATCGAATCCGGCAATATGACGGACTACCAGGACCACTATTATCCTTCAGAAATGTCCGTGGACGCCCTGCTTCAGACCTTTCTCCTGGAGAAGGATGTGGACGGCTTCCTGAAGACCTTCGACACCAACTGGCAGCGGTACAACCGTGACATTATCCGCATGGTGCAGGATTACGAGAACAGCCATTGAGAAGATGATAAACAGACTCGCGTAGCGACTCAATTAGGAGGCATGAAAATGAAAAATGACAGACAGAGAACTTTTTTGCTGATAACCATTCCGATTCTGGCCCTGTTCGTCTGTTTCAACACCATCCCGCTGATTCGGGGCGTGGTGTACAGCTTCACGAATTTCAGGGGCTTCGGAAAATATGACTGGGTTGGTTTCCGGAATTACATTGACCTGTTTTCTGACGCCAGGGTGGGAAAATCTTACTGGTTTACCATCAAACTGGCAGTGGTGACCACCATTGTGGTGAATGTCATCAGCCTGCTTCTGGCACTGGGCTTAAACAGCAAAATCCGGGCAAAGGGATTTTTCAGGGGGGCGTATTTCCTTCCCAACATCCTGGGCTCCCTGGTTGTAGGTTACATTTTTAACTATTTCTTTACTTATATCATCCCTGCTCTGGCGGACATGACAGGCATCAAGGCTCTGAGCAGTTCCATCCTGTCCAGTCCCGGTAAGGCATGGATCGGCGTTATGATTGTCTGCGCCTGGCAGGCCATCGCCATGAACACCATCATCTACATCTCCGGCCTGCAGACCGTGCCAGAGGATGTGTACGAGGCCGGCGGGCTTGACGGCGCCACCGGGTGGAAACAGTTTAAAATGCTGACTTTCCCGCTGATTATTCCCTTTTTCTCCATCAACATGGTGCTCAGCGTGAAGAACTTCCTGATGGTGTTTGACCAGATTATGGCATTGACCAAGGGCGGCCCCGCACAGAGCACGGAGTCCATTTCCTACCTGATTTACAATAACGGTATGTCCGGCGGGCAGTTCGGGTTCCAGAGCGCCAACGCGGTGGTATTCTTCATTGTGATTGTGGCCATCTCCGTAGCCCAGATGAAATTTTCCAGTTCAAAGGAGGAGCAGCTATGAAACATACATCCAAAGTGGGCAAGTCCAACAAAGCAGTTATGATATTGTTGATTCTTGGCCTTTCCACCATTATTTTTCCTTTGTACATGACCATTGTAATCGCTTTCAAGCAGCCTTCGGAGATGACCAACAGCATCAGCGGCATATTGTCCCTGCCTAAGAACTGGAGCCTGGACAATTTCCGGGAGGCCATGGAGGTAACGGATTTCTGGCGTTCCCTGGGGAACAGCCTGTTGATTTCCGTGACTACCATCGTACTGGCCATCGCCATTCATTCCCTGATGGGCTATGCCCTGGGGAGGAACAAGGCCCACAGCAAGTTTTATAATTTCGTATACCTGTTCATCGTCAGCGGTATGTTCGTTCCCTTCGCCATCCTGATGATGCCCCTGGCAAAGCAGACGGCGGAGCTGCATATCGCCAACTGGTTCGGTGTGATTCTGCTCTATGTGGTATTCTATATGCCGATGAATATCATGCTGTATTCCGGTTATCTGGTGAACATTCCCATCGCCCTGGAGGAGGCGGCCAGGGTGGACGGCGCTTCCACCTGGAGGACTTACTGGAGCATCATTTTTCCCGTGATGCGCCCCATGCATGCCACGGTGGCGGTTATCACGGCTCTGGCGGTGTGGAACGATGTGATGACGCCCCTGATTATCATGGCGGGTTCCGGGCAGAATACCCTGCCTCTGGCACAGCTGAATTTCCAGTCCCAGTTCGGCACCAATTATAATCTGGCCTTTGCGTCCTACCTGCTGTCGTTGATTCCGATTCTGATTTTCTATGCAGTCTGCCAGAAGCAGATCCTGAACGGGGTTACCAACGGAGCTGTGAAGTAAGGCTGGCGATAAAACATTTCATACACGGCCAGGTTTCCTGCGGGGAACCTGGCATTGTGACTAAAATGATAAATATGCTGTTATGTGCCGGAATTATAACAAACAGCCTTGCAGAATCTGGCAGAAACAGGTAAAATATAGAGAGGATAAGTCACCCATTCTGACAGCATTAGCGGAAAAATGGAGGACTTCCTACAGTTAGTTCAAAATGGCAGAAGAATAGCATTTTAAGCAATATGCAAGCATTATAAAAGAAGGTGGCAGGGATAAGCGATGGCGATTTACTACAGACAGGAAGAACGGATTTTTACCTTGGAAACGGCGCACACCACTTATCAGATGAAGGTGGACGACTACGGTTTCCTTTTGCATTTATATTACGGGGGGAAAGTTGAGGGAAGCATGGACTACCTCCTGACCTACAGCGACAGGGGATTTTCCGGGAATCCCTACGACGCGGGGTTAGACAGGACTTACTCCATGGACGTACTGCCCCAGGAATATCCGGGCCTGGGCACGGGAGATTTCCGGAACAGCGCGTTGGTGGTGCGTAACGGCGATGGCTCCGAGTGCTGTGACCTGCGCTATGCGGGCCATGAGGTTAAGGCGGGAAAATATGCCCTGAAAGGGCTTCCGGCGGTGTATGCCGGGGAGCAGGAGGCGCAGACACTGGAAATCCTCCTGGAGGATCCGGTGAGCAAAGTGCGGGTGCGCCTTCTCTACGGGGTACTGGAGAAAGAGGACATGATTACCAGGGCGGCGGTGATTGAAAACGCGGGACAGGGCGCTGTCTGCGTGGAAAAGGCGGCGTCAGCCTGCCTGGATTTTGTGACGGGGGAGTATGACCTGCTGACTTTTTGCGGGAGACATGCCATGGAGCGGAACCTTCAGCGTACAAAACTGGGCCAGGGCACCTTCCGCATCGGCAGCCGTCGCGGTACTTCAAGCCATCAGCATAACCCGGCGGTTATCCTGGCGGAGCGGGGAACCGGGGAGGACGCAGGGGGCTGTTACGGGATGGTTTTCGTGTACAGCGGGAACTTCCTCTGCGAGGCGGAGCGGGACCAGTACGGCCAGGCCAGGGTACTGATGGGGCTTCAGGAGGAGCTTTTCCACTATCCCCTGGAAGGCGGGGAGAGCCTGGTGGTTCCGGAGACGATTCTGGGCTACACGGACAGGGGCTTCGGGGAGCTGTCCCGGATGTTCCACCGCTGTATCCGGAACCATATCTGCCGGGGAAAATATGCCGCAGGGAACCGACCTGTGCTGCTGAACAGTTGGGAGGCGTCCTACTTTGATTTCACCGGGGAGACCAT
>CAJTSY010000202.1 GCA_910578995.1 uncultured Acetatifactor sp. | reverse complement strand
TCAGGGCGCTGTAAGGCTATCAGGAGCGTGTTGTTGACACTGTAATTATGGAATTTTGACATGGTAGAGAGGTAGCTTTTGTATTTCTCGCTCTCAAAAAGTTCTTTTAAGCCTTCCTCCAGCTTGTCGGTAATCTCCTTTACTTTTTGCTTTTCTGTTTTTATATCTGCCATATATTTAATCCTTTCTCTGCACGAAAAAAGACAATCGAATTGACTGTCTTTCTTCCCAAAAACAGAAAAAGCAGCGAATTGTTTTCTTATACAAAAACAAATTCACTGCTTTACTGTCTGTGTTATTTAGTTACTATGGTTATGCCAGCACAGGCTCTCTTTTTCTAATGACAGCCTCTACTTCTTCAATAGTCTTTTCCACACATTCTGCTATCTGCTCCAATGTATAGCCTTTCCTGTGCATATTTAAAATAATTTTTTCTTCTCTCTCTGCCCCGCCTTTTTCCTTAATTCCCTGTGACAAATTACACATGGCGCTCACGTCCTCTCTTATTCTATCATCTACTACAATACTATACTCTTTTTCAATGATTCCTAATTTTTCATCAACAGTCAACTCCATTGAAAGCAACGTACTCAGCAGACGGTGTAGCTCATACTTCTCATCATGCTCCGGAAGCTCATTTGATATACCTATCAGGACAATATTCAGCAGGTCAAGCCCGCCTTTCCACGGATAGGAACCAAGCAGATCGTCTTTCGCAAGATGCACATAAGCCATGCTGCTTTCGTCCATGCCCATACATACCCAAATGGAAAAGACACGCCTTATGTCATTATAATTTGTCTTGACAAAATCCCGTTCCTTCTGCGAGGAAACAAGGCGGCTCACATAAAAGACTGCCCTGTTTAAGATATGGTAGCCTGTCGGGTTATCTTTTTGTGCCTCTAAGTTCACGATTACCTGCGAGATGCCGTCTTTCATCCGCACATAAAAGATAATATCAAACCGTATAAGCCCCTCGTTTATCTCCGCATTTTCCGTATTCATCCCGACAATGCGCTGCCCGTTTTCTTCTTTTTCCACATTGGTCAGCCCAGGCTCCACCGGAACCACGCTGATAAAGGGCTCTCCCTCGATATAGGATACCACGTCTTTCGGGTTCATTCCCCGAAACTCGTCAACCGTCTTTACCAGGATATGCGCCAGGATAATCTTATTCCCCAAGAGGCGTTTTGCCTTATCATCATACTGTGCGTCCTGGTCTGCCATGCTGACCGCATTTTTTATTTCCGTATCCATCAGCCATAAACCTCCTTTTTGTATGGTAGGAAACGCAAAAGCCATTCCCAAAAGGTATATGACCTCAATGCCATTATACCCCGAAATCCCGGCTAAATCAATCAGATTTTTTGAAAGCCAGCCCGGACACAGTTGGAATTTCATTGATTTTGTGATGATTGCAGCGTTTTCTCTCCTCCCTGACATATCCGACTCCGGCGCTTTTTTTTCCAGTCTGCGCTTTGGATTTAATAATCAATGACTTCTTTATCCGGAAACCTCCTGATGATCGCCTTTACCGCCTCCTGCACTTCTGGATTCCCGCAAAGCTCCGGTATCAGGCTGATAAAGCCCGTGTCTATCTCATCACCGGAGAGTATGTCCGCCTGCACGTCCTCTTTTTTATCTGTTCCCATTACATGGAGATTGATTCCAATGGCAGGGATACCGTTCATGCGCTCCGGCGGTATCCGCTGGTATAGATTGACTGCTTCCTCCAATGTCTGGATGCCCTCATAGTATTTTCCAAGGCTGTGGTATTCCCCGCATTCCGCCACCGTAAATGTAAGGACTGCCTTCCCTGTTTTCTGATCCGCTTTCTTTTTTCCCATTTTGGTTCTCCTTCCCAAACTTTTATTTATGCTGCAAGAAACTTCTCCGTATCTTCCGTCATATACCGCCCAAGATATTCCTCCCGGTGCGGCACGACAATATGCAGCTTCCCATGCACGTTGATCCACTCTGCCACAAACCAGAAGCCAAGCCCCCGGTTATCCGGCTTCCAGATGCCTTTTTCATCAAACGCCCCTCCACGCATCATATAATCTATGATTGCAGGGTTTGAGAGCTTCTCGGCAAGCTCCCACCGGTTCGGTGATTTCTCCCGGTGGCAGCCGAAGCCGCAGTAGACGCATCCTGTCCTGTTGCATCCGGTAGTCTCAAAGACAGGCTTGCCAACATCAAAAATCCCCAAGTCCATCGAATTGCCCTGCGCCTCCCCTTTCCCATGATCTGCCACTACTTCCCCATATACATCCGCAATCGGGATACGGTTATGGTAGATGTATTCCAATATGTCCTGTTCTGTCCAGAATGACATGGGGTTGCTGATCGGGCTTTTCATGTCAAATCCGTTACAGCCATTTTTCAGCCAGTTCATCGCCCGGAGCCTGCTTTCGCTGGCCATCTGCGCTGTCATTGGCATTTTCCCTGTTTTCTTTGCGTAATTGTGCATGGGGGCTTTTTTCATAATGGAGCAGCAATGGTCTGATATCTCAAAAGGCGCATCCAGGAAGAACTTGTACCTCTCCTTGTTATACATTTTGGAATATTCCGATGTTTCCACCCCATTCTCTTTATGTATATATTTCCCCTGCAGGATAAGGTAACGGACAGGCATCTTAATCTCCGTACTCGGTATCTCCCCCCGGCTCAGGCTCCGGTATGCGGTATTCCCTTTATCCTCCCGGCGGTCTATGCCCACCAAGTCCGCCATATAGCTGTAATTGGGAATGATCTCACCGTTTCCTGCCCTTTTCTCCTGTTCTGCCAGTTTTTCCAGATACCGCCTTGCGCCATATACGCAGGCGGCTACTTCCTTTCCGATCATCGGGTATCCATATTTTATGATGATCTGGCGGAAGTTCATCTTGGGCTTGATGATCTCCACATTCCCATGCTGTTTCACAAACTCCCTGACCTCCGGATATTCCAGCCCGGTATCCACGTAGACCGCCCCAATGTTACGGTACATTTCCCTTGCGATATGCAATAAGACAGTGCTATCCTTGCCACCGCTGAAACTGATATAAACGCCGTCATCCCCATAATAGTCCACCCATTCCCGGATACGGTACTGTGTCATCCGTATTTTGGCGGAAAGCGGGAGTGACTGCATCTGATACAAGTCACCGATTGTATGCTTGTTCATCTTGACCTCCTTTTCCCTGAAAGAACGGAAACAGGCAGTCTTTATCCGCTGCCTGTCCTCCACACTGTTATAAAATTTCTCCTTTTTCCTTTCCCTTATGGTTCTCCTGCTTTTCAGCCCCCGCAGCTTTCACTTTGAAAGCTTCCAGCTTCTCTTTTAACGATGTCTTCTGCACAGGCTTGTCAGCCATTGCCGCCACAACTCTCAACCCTCTGCTGTCCGCTGTATAATCATGCCTTGCATTCTCTACCGGGTAGGGTATCGGTACATTGGCGGCCTTTTCACCTGTTTCCAGCCTTTCAGAAGTATTTTCCTCCTGTCCCGGCTTCTGGACATCATGTCCAGAAGTTTCCTGCCCCTCGTTTTCTTCCTCCGGCCCATCGTCCATACCGAGCGCATCATCGCCCTTTTCGTCCATGTTGAGCAAAGCATTTAAGGCGGACAGCCGTTCCAGCTTCTCCGCAAGCTCCGCTTCCTGTACAAATGGCTTTGTGACCTCCACTTTTGCGGTTTCAAGCTGGCGCTCCACAGTTTCCAGTTTCGTCTGCGCTTCGGAAAGCTGCTTCGGCATGGATTCCAGGGCGTGGTTGATACGGGCAATGTTGCCGAGCGGATCAGAGCCGATTTCCAGGTTATGGGAAAGCTTCCCTTTTAAATTCATCACAAATTTGTGGTTGAACGAATCAAAGGACACCGCCATCTTAAACCCGGCATACTCCCCGACAGTTGCAGGTACATTGACGGTTTTCATCTCCTTGCACATCTCCACAAGGGCGGCCCCGGCTTCTTTTTTGTCCGTATAAACCTTATCCCCGACTTTCATCAAAAACTGCTCTTTATCTGCCGGGAGGTTTGCTTTTGCGGTCTGAATATCCGTCTCCATGCCCTCTATCCTCTCCTTCAGGATGGCGATCTGCTGCGGGTAGTGCTTTGCGATATTGTCCTCAAGTTTATATTTCTGGCTGGTGTGGTTTGCCTTCATCAGCTTCAGCTTTGATACCTGAATGTCGAGATCCATCTTTTCTTTTATGTAGGGATTCCCGGTAGCCAGGGCTTTCACTTCCGCATAACTGAGCGCCGCCTCGTCCACGTCCTCACAGCTACGCACCGGGGATTTGCTCGTCATGATCTGCCCGATGAACTTCTGCTTATTTTCGATTAGCTGCCATGAATAGCTGTCGAATGTGCCTTCCGTCACATACCGGAAAATCTTCACCTTTGGATTAAGGTTGCCCTGCCTTAAAATGCGCCCCTCCTGCTGTTCAATGTC
>CAJTSY010000201.1 GCA_910578995.1 uncultured Acetatifactor sp. | reverse complement strand
CCTATCGATCCAAGAAGGCCTTTTAAGATGCTCCGACGCATTTCTATTTCACTTTCCGATGTACGGTTATACTGCTCCGAAACATCCCTTGCTGTATTTCTCTGTGAAACCAGCCATGGGTCAGAAGTGTCATACCATTTCCCATTCAGCATTTTTTCTTTTTCCGTCATTATGTGCCTCCGTTATGAAGTAACTTTTGTCAAGAGGTAAATTAAAAAGCAACAAGCTTTTTCTCTGACAAAACCCACATTTGTATCCTGTAGATATCCAGAAGAAGTCTTTGACCCAGCAGTTCCCGGCATTGGGCCACTCCGTTATTCGTGGATGGGTTGCCTACAATTCAATAGTCCGCTGTAAGCCCTACTCTCATAAAACATGGATCAGTGCATCCCTGGCAGCTTGCTCCATCGGATATACCAAATCGTCACTAAATTTTGTATGTACATGATAGTCTGCAAACATATCCTTCCGCCCTTTCAGTCTAAAAATCCATCCGGCCCAAGATATCCTGCCATGCCTCCCCGTCTATTTCCTCGTCACGGAACAGTTTTCGTCTGTCCTTTTCAGTAATCTTCCGGATGACCCTGCATGGATTGCCTGCCGCGATACACCAGTCCGGGATGTCCCTTGTCACCACGCTGCCGGCACCGATCACCACGTTATCCCCTATGTGTACACCGGGGCATACCACCGTGTTTCCCCCAAACCATACGTTATCCCCTACCGTCACTTCTTTGCCATACTCATAAGCCGAATTGCGGCTGACCGGATGAACGGGATGCCCTGCTGTGTAGATTGCCACATTGGGAGCCATCTGGCAGTTATCGCCTATCTTTATTTTTGCCACATCTAAAAACGTACAGTTATAATTTGCAAAGAAATTCTTTCCCACCTCAATGTGCTTCCCATAATCGCAGTAAAACGGCGGGTTTACAAAAGCGTCCTCAGATTTCCCGAAAAGTTCTTTTACCGTCTCCCTGATCCCTGCAAAATCCGAACGATCCATAAAATTCAGTTTCTGCAGGATTTTCCTGCAGACAAGCTGTTCCTCAAAAACCGTATCATCCGAAATATAAGCCATGCCTGCATCCCGGCGCTGTCTGTTTGTCATATCCATTTTCTCTAATTCTCCATACATTAATTTTCAGGCTGGCCGTCGAACCGCCTACCTTTAAAATAATACTCCTCGTCATGTTCATTGATTTCTCGGTATACCTTACAGGGACTACCGAATGCTATCACATTTGCCGGTATATCCTTTGTCACGACTGATCCTGCCCCGATCACAGAATTTTCCCCGATCGTAACCCCCGGCAAGACAACCACATTTGCACCGATCCACACATTATTCTCAATCGTGACAGGAAAGGAATACATACCATCTGCCCGGTGCTTCGGATGAACCGGGTGCCCTGTTGTACACAATGTCACATTAGGACCAATCAGGACATTTTTTCCTATCGTAATTTTCCAATCATCAATCAAGGTCAGGTTCATGTTTGCATAAGTGCCGTCTCCAATCGAAACATATTTACCAACCGCAGCTGTAAGTGGTGGCACGATCCAGACATTTTTCCCGACTTCTCCGAACAGCTTAGGAAGGAGCGCAGCCCGTCCGTCCATGTCCTCCGGCGGTAATGCATTGAACTGCTGCACAAGTTTTTTTGCGTGCGCCTGCAGTGCCATATTCTCCTCGTCATCATTCCATAAATATCCATTCTGCATTTTTTCCTGTTCTGTCATTTTCATTATCCTCCATTTTCACCGTTTTATATTACCACGATCCAATCTGGATCTTTTTTTAATTTTCATTCCGCTTCCCTCTTTCCATTATACACCGTAAGGTCTTTGACCCATTTATATTTTTTATAATGAAGATACACCGCCGGAATCTTCACGATCTCGTCCAGATTGACAATAAAATATACAGCCAGCACTGGAAGTTTCAGCATAAATGCTGTCAGAAGTCCAAGCGGCACAGTAATACACCACATGGTCACTATGTCACACAGAAAACCAAATTTGGAATCCCCTCCTGCACAAAAAATGCCTCCAATGGTTGTTCCGTTCACAGATTTTCCGACCATATAGCAGGAACACATGACCAGCATCCATTTCAGGTATGTATTTGCTGTATCGCTTAAATCCGTCACAGCAAAAATCAGCGGGCTTAAGGCAAGCATTACGATCCCTGATGCCACACCGCACAGGGCAGACATCCTACACAGCCTGCCTCCATATTCTTTTGCCTTATCCAGCCTGCCCGCGCCCAGTTCATTGCCGACTATGATTCCGCCGCCACTCCCAAGCCCCAGACAGAAGCAAGCAACAAGGTTTTTCACAATATTGGCAATGGAATTGGCGGCGACGGCATCCGACCCAAGATGCCCCATGATAACCGAATACATGGTAAAACCCACGCCCCAGACAATCTCGTTGCCAAGGACAGGGAATGAGTATTTCCAGAAATCATGCCGCAGCACTTTATCATTATGCATCATATAGTATAGCTTCAGTTTGATATTGTCTTTCTTTACAGTTTCAATAACACACCACATCACCTCTATCGCTCTGGCAATCACTGTGGCTAATGCTGCTCCCGCAATCCCCATTTCAGGTAACCCAAGCCACCCAAAAATAAAAATGGCGTTCAGTATAATATTGACCACTACACTTACAGAACTGATCACGCTGGATCTAGCCGCCTTGCCTGTATTCTTCAGTATGCATAGATAGACCTGCGAGATACCAGTCAGCAGGAACGCCAGAGAGACTGTACGCAGATAAATTCTGCCGCCTTCGATCAGGGGCTGCTCATTCGTAAAGATACACATTAATGCGCCCGGAATCATGAACCCTGCGTTAAAAAACAAAAAGGAAACCACAACCGTGATCTTCATGACATAAGCAAAAATCCTCTCAACAGCCGCTCTGTCCCCCTTACCCCAATACTGGGCTGCAAGCATTGAAAGCCCTATGGCCATAGCAGCAAAAAACAGGTTTTCCACAAAAGTGATCTGTCCTGCAAGGGACACGGCCGACAGGGCATCCTGTGTCAGCATCCCCAGCATAAGGGCATCGGAAGCACTGACCAGAGCCAGCATGAACTGCTGGAATGCTATGGGAATCACAAGTGTCAGCAGCTTTTGGGTAAAATCATGTGATTGCTTTTCTGTCATCTTTACATACACTCCATTTTATTTCCTGTTTGACAATATCATATTTCTGCGTTAAAATCATTAAGTATTGTTTGTTTTTATATAACAATCTTCTGCTTGTGAGGTGAATTTCATGGAGTGTGTCTCAAGATACTGCTCTGTATTTAATTCAGATTCTTCTGAAACAGTTGCATATAATAATCCCTTATTCCCCGCTTATGTAGTATACGGACTTCTGTCCTCCTATCCGGACTATTCTTCCATCAGCCATTGGCATAAGGACCTGGAATTTATTCTTATAAAGAAGGGAACCATGACCTATAATGTAAATGGCAGACTGATAGAACTGGAAGAGGATAGCGGCATCATAGTAAACAGCCGTCAGCTCCATTATGGCTTTTCTATGGAGCATAACGAATGCGAATTTATCTGTATCCTGCTCTCCCCAGAGTTGCTGCACACGAACGATTGGTTTTATCAAAACTGCATCGAACCCATTACTGAGAGTGCATCCTGTCCCTACCTGTACTTAAGACGTAACGACTGGATGGCGTCCATTATGGAAAAATTGGATAAAATCTATGATTCCTTTGGAAAAATTCCTGCAAAATCCTTATCCTATTTTGAATTGATTGATGATTATTTTGCAATCATGAAAGTGCTGTATGAAAACCTTGATCTTGAAAACCAGCCACGTAAGCCAGAGACTTCCGACCTGTCTTCCCTCAAAAAAATGATAGCCTATATAGAAGAACACTATATGGAGCGCATTACCCTAACAGACATTGCCTTGTCTGGCACCTGCTGCAAAAGCAAATGTTCATTACTCTTTAAAAAATATTTGCGCGATACTCCAATAAATTATATTACTAAACTCAGATTAAGAAAAAGCCTTTCCACATTGCTTGGCACAAATAGCAGCATCGCTGACATAGCCTACGAATATGGTTTTGGCGGGGCAAGCTATTACTGCGAAACTTTCAAGAAATATTATGGAATGCCGCCATTGACATACAAAAAAAATCAGCCTGTCTGACTTTTGTGTTGCGATATACCTTCTCAATACCCCGGAGGAATACGGGAAGTATATGATCCAGCAGTCCGGCAGGAGGGCGGCAGCTTCAACGAGTGCGGTTATGTATCTTACCACGGAACGTTAACGCTGGAAGAGCTGATGCGGGAGGACCCTGCGGAGCAGTATCAGCGGG
Organism: uncultured Acetatifactor sp.; assembly: GCA_910578995.1. Taxonomy (GTDB): domain Bacteria; phylum Bacillota; class Clostridia; order Lachnospirales; family Lachnospiraceae; genus Acetatifactor. The sequence continues at coordinate 80 of CAJTSY010000201.1, read as the reverse complement.
AGCAGAGGATGCAGATGCAATAAAGATCCTGTTGCTTTCACGGGAGTAATGTGGTATGTATGTTGGCTACCAAACGAAAA
>CAJTSY010000200.1 GCA_910578995.1 uncultured Acetatifactor sp. | reverse complement strand
ATAAATACAATGGCAGCTATTCTCTTTAGCACCCCAAAGCCCCTCCAGTACAGCAGATAGATAACAGCAACCACAGATACTGTCAGGACCGCGGCGTATAACCAACTATTATTCATTGCACATTCCTCCTCTTCCCCCCTGTTATCCCATATCCCCTGTCCGTGCAGTTTTCTCTAAACAGCGTCTATCTGTCTACACTGAACAGGTACGCAGTACTCCCTTTCTGGAATCCCTGGAGATAGGCCTCCGCCGTCCAGTATTTCTCCGGATAGGGAATTGCCACATTCTGGGCCAGGATGGTATTCCTGGTCACATCGTACATGGCATCGCAATCGAAGCCCTCCTGGCCGTGCATGGCATCCATGTCCCCGGCGAATTCCGCATAGGCAAACTGGGACAGATAGGGCATACCGGACTTTCCGTCACTGTCCGGCAGAAAATCCACAGCGGTATATCCCTCGGGAACCGGGGCATCCGCGGCCATAAAACGCCCCCACAGGGCATGGCAGTTCTCCACGTCCACGCCTCTGCCATAGTGGTGCAGCAATATCACGTCATAGTCAAAGCCGCTGCGGTAATCCTCCATGGCGTCAAGCGTACGCTGCAGCGCCTCCAGGCCCGGGGCATCCTGGGAGAAGTCCTTCTCCATCCCGATAAAGCGCATGGCCGGAAGCTTCCTGTATTCGAAACGCTCCATGCGGAAGCCCTTCTGCTGCCCCTCCACCACATCCGGCATGAACAGTGTCCACTGCACGCCCGCATCACAGTCTTTCAGCAAATTGATATACCCAAACACCTCCACCGTATCCACTCCCTCATGGCCGGTAATGCCTCCTGCAAACAGTTCTCTGATTTCCCGATCTCTGACGGACGAAAAATCATGAAACACTTTCTCCACCGCTTCTTTCAGTTCGTCGGCACGGGTGGCCCCCGTCAGTTCCTCCTCCAGTCTGTCCAGTGCGTCGAATACGGCCATGTTCACCAGCCCCGAAGGCGCCAGGCCAGTCAGCTCCGCCCGCAGCAGCTTACACTGCCGCAAAAACCTGCCGAAGATTTCCTCCATAAGGAGCTTTCTATTGGCGGCCATCTCCCCGTCGCTCCACCTGCCGCCCTCCAGAAGCCATGCCGTCACCGCGTCAAAGGCATCCGGGTTTGCGCCCCTGGCCTGTCCCGCCCACTCCACAATGCGCTGATACCGCTCTTTCGGACTGAAATCCGCGCCGCTTCCCTCCGCCTCATACCAACAGAATCTGTCCTGTAAATTTTTCATATGCGCTCCTCCACGTATGCTAATAATGCTTTGTCGATTTCGGCAATCCGCTTCGATTTCTTTCGCTTCAGCCGTCCCCTCATTTTTGTCCGCCGCACGGATTGTATGAATCCATACAGCTATCATAATGCATATTCCTGCGGATTGCAAACTGAAAATATAGCTCTGACCCAAAAAAACTGCCGATGCGGCAATCCAGGCAACTGCAATTTATACTCACGGCCAAAAACATTTGCCAGTTGAATAGTATAACGGGTGAGCGCTTCTGTCCCCAAGTTCCTCAAAATCGTTGCGCAATCATTCCTGGACTGTGCTATACTGAAATTGCTTCGAAGCAATACGAACAGGAGGAAAACGGTAAACCCATGAACCACTATATCTTAATCTGGTCTGTGTGCACCTTTATAGAAAACCGTGTGCGGGGGGAAATCCATATGGACGAGCTTGTCCGCCAGACCGGGTTCTCCCTGGCCCATATCCGGGACGTGTTCCGCGGATGCACCGGAAAGCCCCTGGCCCGGTATGTGCAGGAGCGCAGAATCGCCAACGCCGCCCAGGAGCTTCTGGACACGGACAGGACGGTCCTCGACATCGCCTTACAGTATGGATTCTCCGGCAGAACCGTCTTTTCCCGGGCTTTCAGACGACATACCGGCTATACGCCCTCCCAGTTCCGCGCCGAAGCCCCTGTGCTTGCCCGGGTACGGCTCTGCGCAGGGGTATACGGTGCAGCGCTCCCGGACAAACGGGGTACCGAAAATAGCGGATAACCGGCAATCCGGCTGTCCTTCTACAGGTAAGCCGAGGGCATATATATTTGTTCCTCAAAGGCCTGTTGGCTCATCCTGCAAAGCTGGCATAAATTCATGTCCTGTGCCCGCATCCTCCGCACGGCATACCGCAGGCTTATTGTGAAAAGCCTGTATTCTTGCCTGCGAAAACCTGCACAACGGCAGAGTTTCATTAAACCACATTTAACGCCTTAGGAATTGTCAAGAAATAAATCTTACTTTCCATACATGGCGGAGCAGCCGGGATGCAGCATGAGAGTTTACAAGTCCTCTATTATCACAAATAAAAAGAATGTGGAGAAAACAACATGAAAAAACAAGACAATGCTATTCTTTACGGTGTCCCAAAAGTATCCTACGGCTCCGACGGCTGCACCCCCTTTCCCATGTGCGTCCATTCCTGCGCAAAATACCTGGGGCTGCGCACTGACTACACCCGGGCCATGGCCGAGAGCGGCGCCGCCTTCCGCCTGGCCTGGAACACCGCCTGTTGGGACGGCGGCAACGTGGACGCCATCTTTACTTTTGACGATCCGTCAAAGGTATTCCGCTGCGGCATGCGTGCCATGGAACGGGAATTTCAGCTTCTGGGCCGCACACCGGAGACGAAAAAGGAGGATTTCATGGACTTCATCCGCAGGGAAATCGATGCCGGAAACCCGGTCATCGCCCTGGGCATCATCGGCCCGCCGGAAGCCTGCGTCATAACCGGCTACCGGGAAGGCGGCAATGTACTGATGGGGTGGAATGTGTTCCAGGAATATCCGGAATACCAGGCAAGCGTCCGTTTCGAGGAAAACGGTTATTTCATCACCGGGGACTGGTGGGAGAATCCCGACACCACCGCCCTGATTGCAACCGGCACGGAAAGCCTTCCTCCCCTTACCCCCATGGAAGCGCTGCAAAATGCGGCGGAAGCGTTGAACGGGCGCATGTGCGGAACCTATGCCAGGGGCTTCCTGGCCTATGACGCCTGGAGGGACGCCCTGCTGTGTGACCGGAACTTTCCGGATGATGCCGTTTTTCCCCTGTTGGTGGAACGCATGATGTGCCACGGCGATGCCATGGACTGCCTCTCCGACGGCCGGAGCCACGCGGCAAAGTACCTGCGCAGACTGGCGGAGCAGGCTCCTGCAATGGCCCCCGGACTGAATACCGCCGCGGGAGAACTGGATGCCATACCTGAAATTATCTGGAAAGAAATGATTCCCGTCCTGGGCGGTTGGGAGCGGGGCGAGGCCCAGATGCGCCAGTTGGCAAAACCGGAGAACCGCCGCCTGTTCGCCGGACAGATTGAGCGGATGAAGGCCCACGATGAACGGGCGTATGGCTGTATCCGTGAATTACTGGAGGGCAACCGGTAGCAGGCCCTCTTCCGCCGCTGCCCTGAAAGAGCGGAAGGGCAGGCGCATCCATCCCCATCACTGCCCCGGTTCCTCATTCATCAGTTCAGGAGAACATGCGACTACCCGGGGCACACTCCCCCCTGTTGGGGGCTGTCGGTTTCCCGGCAGCCCCTTGTCCTGCCGCTTCAGCATGCGGCTTATTCCCCTCACCTGTTCTCGTTCACATAGAGCTGAACCCGGTTCTGTATCACACTTACCACGTCATCCGCCCCTTTTTGCCCGCTGTAATAGGCAGGCGCCTCCTCATTGATGATCTTTATGGCCTCATCCCCTTCTGCCGAAAAAAGCGGCATTGCATTCGGAAGCAAACTCAGCACCATGTCCAAATCCTCCCTGTTTAACTCTTCTCTTTCCAGGGCAGCCTCTGCTCTCTCATCCAGTTTCCTTTTCAATGCAGGATATGTGAGCCAAAGCTCCGCATAGAGCTCTCCTTTCTCCTGTGTCAGAGATTCCTCAATAAAACTCCACGCGCTCTCCTTGTGCTCCGACACCGCGGCAATTAGCATCTCCCCGTTATCGAGAAATAGATAAAGCCTCCCCTGTCCATCCACAGACAGCTCCCACAGGGAGACATTCCCCCCTGCCTGCTCCGTGATATCCCTGGAAAGCAGGCAATTCCCTTCCGGGGCAAACCTGCACAGGAACCGTTTCATGGAACCGGAATCTGCCGGATAGACATTTACAGTCATATACAGGCCCGCATCCGGCGTAAAAAACGGTAGCCCGCATCCCAGTCATTTCCTCCTTCAGGCCAGTTGATGGGAATACGCTCAAGCCCGCCATCACTCAGGGAATACCGGCAGATACTTTTTGCGCTGTTTTCCGTCTCTCCCTGCACCACATAGCAGAGGGTATCCCCCACCGGCTGCATTCTTCCATAATCCGCAGATGCATCCCCCACCGTGAACACTTCCGGCACATAAACCCACTCCCGCCCCTGTGCAATCGGGGAAGCCGGGGTGTCGCCTGGTATGGCAGCCTTATCGGCGACACTGTCACTGCCGGACAGTCCGTCCTTATCAGCAGTACCCTTACCAAACAGGCCGTCGCCGCATGCTGACAGAGATATACACAGCAGCAGACAGCCTATTGCTTTCAGGCAACATCCTGACAGCCAACGGCGTACTGACAGCGGACAGTGTAATTGCACTTTTTTCATTTGACACATCCCTCCATATGTCTTTT
>CAJTSY010000199.1 GCA_910578995.1 uncultured Acetatifactor sp. | reverse complement strand
AGAGATGCGTCCGTAAATCCTCTGGGGTACTGTACGGGCCGGATGCTGTTTCCAGTTCCGCCATGGGCGGCTCTTTCGCACATGGCGACCCTCTCGGTACCCAGGCTTGGGCAGAGTATTTCCGGCCGCTAAGAGATGCGTCCGTAAATCCTCTGGGGTACTGTACGGGCCGGATGCTGTTTTCCTGTCCCGCATCTACACCCCTAAACCAACTTATTTTCGCCCAGCATTCCGGCGATTTTGTTGGCGAGCAACAGCAGGACAATGCTTACCACCGACTGGAACACGCCGATTGCGGTACCCAGGCCGTAATTGTTGTTCCCGATACCTCGGATGTAAGCGAACCAGCTCAAAACCATGGCGTGGTCCTGCACAATGCCGTTGCTCAAAAGCATCTGCCGCTCCATCCCCACATTCAGGGCGCTTCCGATGCTCATAATCAGCAGCACGGTGACTGTGGGCTTGATACTGGGAAGGGTGATATGCCAGATCCGCTTAAACCGGTTCGCCCCGTCCACCTTGGCGGCCTCATACAGCCCCTGGTCAATGCCGGCCATGGCGGAGAGATAGATGATGGCATCCCACCCCATCTCCTTCCACACATTGATGAAACAGACCACCACCCAGAACACCGGGGAGTTTGTGGACATGAGATGGAGCTGGGTTCCCAGAAGCGTGTCGATGGCGCCGCCGTCATTGAACAGCATCTTCGCGATACTGGCGATGATGACCCATGACACAAAGTGGGGCAGGTAGGACACGGTCTGGGTCACCTTCTTGAATTTCGTGAACCGGATTTCGTTCATCATCAGCGCGAACAGGATGGCGAAAACGGTTCCCAGTAAGATGCCCAGAATACTGGTGCCGATGGTATTGATCATGGTCTGGGCGAACAGCCGGTCCGTGAATGCCTTGGTGAAATTGGCAAAGCCCGAGAACCCTCTCTCCCAGATGGGCTGTGCAAAAGATTTGGGCGTCACCTCCTGGAAGGCCATGGTCCAACCCCACAGGGGTATGTACTTGAAAATAATCAGCCAGATGACAAAGGGAACGGACATCAGCAACAGGTACCGCTGCTGCCACATCAGCTTCCCGCTGAACTTCTGTTTCTTCAGTTTCGTTTTACTCTTCATGCTTTCGGCTTCCTCCTTTTTAACACCTGCCTGTTTTAGGAATTGTCGCGAAATAATTTGTACAATTTGTTTTTCTGAAAGCAATATGTAATCAGCTAAATCTTCCGGAAACCCGTACAAATTATTTTAAGACACTTCCTTACTCACTCCTGGCGGCCGCCATCCGGGAATGCATGCAGGCTTTGTATCACCGGATTTATAAAATAATTATAAAAAAAGGATATCTTTTTTAATACCCTGAAAATAAGGGGTATTTTACCCTAAAAATCTTACATAGGGACATGGGGACAATTTTGCGCATTTGAAAATGTAAATCGGTGGAGCAAGAATAGCCGAAGCAATGATGCGATGTATTCCCGTATTAATATGTGCGTTCTTCATGCCGAAAGCTTATAGAAAATCACATGCATCTTAAAACAGATTTTCTGGCTGTCGGCACTGATGTTTTTGGGACTTGTCCTATGGAAACAGGCGCAGAAAAGAATCATAATACAGGGAGGCTGACACCATGAAAATCAGGGAAAATTTAAAATTGTATTTCAAGTATACTGCCATCTGTACCCAAAGTGTAATGGAATATAAATTGTCTTTTTTGTTGATGGTAATTGCGCGGTTCATCATAGCATTTTGTGAATTGATTGCAATTCAATTTTTATTCTCCGGTTTTACACAGATAAAAGGCTACACCTATGGGGATGTTTTGCTGTGTTTTTCTGTGGTTCAAATGTCCTTTACATTTGCGGAGCTGTTCGGCAGTGGGTTCAAAACATTTTCAGGGATGGTGAGGGGAGGCGGCTTTGACCGAATGATGCTCAGGCCATGCAGTCTGATTCTTCAAATCATGGGAACTAATTTTGCTGTGGCGAGAATCGGACCGCTGTTGACTGCCTTTGTCACACTGGCACTGGGAATCAGGCATAGTCAGATTACATGGAGCCTCCTGACTGTCTGGACAATTGCCGCCATGACCATAGGGGGGATGCTGTTGTTTATAGGGCTGTTTATGCTGGAGGCAAGTTTTTGCTTCTTTTCCATTCAGGATACTGCGCTGATCAATATATTGACATACGGGGCAAAATCCCATGGAAAGTATCCCATCGACATTTATGGGAAAGGGATTCTGCGGTTCTGTACTTATGTGATTCCGTATACATTGATTCAATATTACCCCTTGCAGTTCCTGTTGGGCAAAACGCGGAATTGGTGTCTGGCTTTTTGTCCTCTTGGAATTATCGTGTTTTTGCTTATCTGCTATTTCATATGGCGGTTTGGAGTAAAGCATTATAAGTCATGCGGTTCATGAAAGTGTTGTGGTATCGGCTGTCGTAATGCCCAATAGACAAATCAGGCTAAATAACCAAAAATCAGACAAATGAGATTCCCTGTCTAGTTTTTGGTTATTCTTCTTTGTTTGTCCATTTTATGTCCGGGCAGTCTGGTGTACAGTAGGGATACAGCAGACATCCGGTACGCTGAAACAGCATAAACAGCTCCCGGAGGCTTATCCGGCCCGGATGCTGAAAATACAAAGGAGATGGAAAACAATGAATGCAACCACAACGCTTAAAAAATTTGGTCTGGAACAAGCGTTCCGCTATATCTACAGAGATCCGGAGAAAAACATGCTCAAGATCATGGATTGGGCGGACAAGTTTGCGGACGGAGAATTTGTCTCCCAGAGAAAAATCATACGGGAAATCATCACGAACCCACAGCATCCCTATTACGCCTATGTGCGGAGGCTGTTCACGGACGTGGATCCCAATGTCACCAGGACTCTTGCGGTGAACTTTTTCATCAATGCGGGCCTCATCGGGTGGCCGAAGGAAGAGCGCCTGCGCAGGGAGTACAACTGCAACATCCCCTGGGCCATCCTGTTAGACCCCACCTCTGCCTGCAATCTCCACTGCACCGGCTGCTGGGCGGCGGAATACGGGAACCGGCTGAACCTCACTTATGATGAAATCGATGATATCATATGCCAGGGGAAAGAGCTTGGCGTGTACTTATATATCTATACGGGCGGCGAGCCCCTGGTCCGCAGGGCGGATCTGATCCGGCTGTGTGAGAAGCATTCCGACTGTGTATTCCTGTGCTTTACCAACGCCACGCTGATTGACGAAAGCTTTGCCGACGAGATGCTGCGGGTGGGCAATTTCGTCCCCGCCATTTCCCTGGAGGGCTTCGAGGACGCAACGGACGGACGTCGCGGGAACGGCGTCTACCAGAAGGTCTTAAAGGCCCTGGAACTCCTTCAGGACAAGAAACTGGTATACGGTATTTCTTCCTGCTATACCAGTGCAAATTATGAATCCATCACATCGGAAGCGTATTTTGACCAATTGATACAGATGGGGGCGTATTTCGTGTGGTATTTCCACTACATGCCTGTAGGAAATGACGCGGCTCCACAGCTGATGCCCACCCCCGAACAGCGCAGGGGCACTTATGAACGAATCCGCCGCTACCGCCTGGAAAAACCCCTTTTCGCCATGGATTTCCAGAACGATGCCGAATATGTTGGCGGATGCATTGCAGGAGGCCGTCGGTATCTGCATATCAATGCGAACGGAGACATTGACCCCTGCGTGTTTGTCCATTATTCCGATTCCAATATCCGGGAAAAAAGCCTTTTAGAGGCGCTGCGCTCCCCCATGATGATGGCATATCATGACCGGCAGCCCTTTAACGAGAACATGATGCAGCCCTGCCCCATGCTTGAAAATCCGGAAAAGCTCCGGGAAATGGTATGCTGCACGGGAGCCCGTTCCACAGACCTGCAGTCCCCTGAAAGCGCGGAGCATCTCTGTGCAAAATGTGACCGCTACGCGAAAGAGTGGCAGCCCGTGGCGGAGGAGCTGTGGGCGAAGAGCCCGAGAAACAGGGACAATACCTGACGGAAGTAGTATAAATTGAAACTTACAGAAAAGGAACCTCTCCTTACCAGGGGATTGGAGCAGTATGAAAAATCAGAAAAAGAAAACAATGAAACAACTCTTAAAACTCCTTCCTGCAGCCATTTGCGCGGCATTGATTATCCTGCCCCTCGCCTCAGGCCGGGAGATAACAGTCCAGGCCGTTCTGGATTATACGCCCCGGGAGCCGCTTGCTGCCGCTTTTGTAATCCTGCTCCTGTATGCGCTGAAAAGTATGTCCTTCGTATTTCCCATCGCAGTCCTGCAGATAGCGACAGGACATCTTTTTCAGACACCCTTGGCGCTGCTCATCAATTTTCTGGGCAGGGTGGTCACGCTTACCATCCCTTATCTGGCAGGGCGGTTTTCCGGCTCCGACATGGTGGAAAAGCTGGTTGAAAAATATCCCGGGCTGAAGAAAAGTTATTCCCGGCAGGGGCGCAATCCCCTGTTTCTCTCCTTTCTGCTGCGCACCTTTGTCTTTCTGCCGGGAGACGCGGTGAGCATGTACCTGGGCGCCATCGGAATTCCCTTTCCGCATTATCTGGCGGGCGGGATTCTGGGAACCACATTGGGAGTGGTCCTGGCCACACTCCTGGGTTCCAGTATCACCGAACCCGGCTCGCCGGCCTTTCTGCTTTCGGCGTCTCTGATGACGCTTGTGGCAGTGGTGTCTGCCATTTATTACATAAGAAAGAGCGTGAAATAATCCCACATT
>CAJTSY010000198.1:2032-4782 GCA_910578995.1 uncultured Acetatifactor sp. | reverse complement strand
ACCTTATTCAAGGCATGCAGCGGCCGAATGGCCATCTGCCATGAGCGTTGCTTTGCTCATGGTAAAATGACAATATTAATTCACAGAAGAAACGGCAGGGGTGTGTATGGCGGATTTCATGGACAATCTCAATGAAAGACAGCGCGAGGCGGTACTGGAGACGGAAGGCTATGTGAGGGTGATTGCCGGGGCGGGCAGCGGCAAGACGAAGCTGTTGGTGAGCCGCTATGCCTACCTGGTGCAGGATTATGGCATCGATTCTTCCAATATATTGTGCGTTACCTTTACCAACAAAGCGGCCGGGGAGATGAAGAAGAGGATCCGGGGGCTCATCGGTGAGGACAATGACGTGAGCCTTATCTGCACCTACCACGGCTTCTGCAACCGGCTGCTGCGGGAGAATCCGGAGAAGCTGTTCCTGAACAAACAGTTTCAGATCATCGACGCGGGTCAGCAGAAGGCAATACTGGGCGAAATCTACCAGAAGATGGAACTGAAGTTGGACTATGCCACCTTTGAGGCCATACTCAGGAAGATAGGGCGGGCCAAAAAGGACATGCGCTATGTGGCCAGAATGTGCAATCCCCGCCCCTGCCAAATTCTGGACGGAATAAAGAAACAGGATGATCAGATTATCGAAGAGTTCCTTCAGCGCCAGAAGGCTGCCTATTTACTGGATTTCCACGATTTGATCGCCTTTGCCACCTATCTGCTGGTGACGGACATGGAGGTTCGGGAAAAGTGGCAGGAGAGGCTGAATTACATCATGGTGGACGAGTTCCAGGACAGCTCCCTGGTGGAAATGCGCCTGGTGGAAATCCTGTCCGGCATGTACCGGAACCTGATGATTGTGGGGGATCCGGATCAGAACATCTATGAGTGGAGGGGATCCGACGTAAAGCTCCTGGTGGACTTCGACAAGGAGCATGCGCCCACCAGAACCATTATTTTAAACCAGAATTACAGGTCCACGCCCCAGATCCTGCAGTGTGCCAACACTCTGATAGAAAAGAACGAACTGCGGCTGAAAAAAGACCTGTTCACAAAGAACCCGGCAGGGGCCCCGGTGGTGCATTACCATTCCAAAGACGACTTTGAGGAGATGGACCAGGTGATTGCCAATATCAAGAAGCTGCAGCAGAAGGAGGGGTTCCGGTATTCGGATTTTGCCATTATTTACAGGGCCGGTTTTCTGTCCCGCGTAGCGGAGAAAAAGTTGGTGGAGAAAAATATTCCCTATGAGATATTCGGCGGCGTGCGTTTTTACCAGAGGATGGAAATCCTGGATATCCTGGCCTACCTGAAGCTGATTGCCTATGATGACGACGCGTCCTTCAGGAGAATTGTGAATACGCCGAGACGGAGGTTTGGGCGGGCGAAGATGAACCTGTTGGAGAAGCTGCGGGAGCGGGAAGGACAGGAGTACGGGAATTATGCGGCATCCCTGTTTGCTACCCTCGCCGGGAATCTTGACGAAAAGGAATTCCAGGGCAGCGACGTGGGGGATTTTGTCCGTTTTGTCCAGGCCATGCGCAGAAACTGCCAGGAGCGGCGGATATCGGACATTGTGAATGAAGTAACCAGTGAGACGGGGTATGAGGCCTATATCCGGGAACTGGGGGATGAGGAGCGGCTGGATAACCTGGCGGAATTTAAGAGGCTTTCCAATGAATTTGAGCGGGAATTCGGTGAAAATGTGAGCCTGGAGGGATTCCTACAGCAGATTGCCCTGCAGTCCGGGGAGGACAGCAGCGAGGACAGAGATACAGTCAAACTTATGACCATTCATTCTGCCAAGGGACTGGAGTTCCCGGCGGTGTTTATCCTGGGATTTACGGAGGGGGTATTTCCTTCGGCCAAAACCATGGGGGACAGGAAGAAACTGGGACTGGAGGAAGAGCGGAGGCTGTGCTATGTGGCCATTACCAGGGCGGAAAAGTATCTGTTTCTGATGGAATCAGAAGGAACCTCCACCAGCGGAATGAAGAAACTGGTCTCCCGCTTTCTGGAGGAGATCGGCGAGAAGAATTATGTAAGAATCGGGCGGATTTCGGAGGAGCTGAGACGGGAAAGCAGGGGATATACGGCGAGGCTGAACCGGGAAATGCAGTCCGAGCCTGTGGACGAGAGCAAAGCTGTAGGGGATACGGTGGAGCATCATGTTTTCGGCAGGGGGACGATTCTGGCCATAGATGAAAAGAGGGGAAGTTATTCCATTAAATTTGACAAATTACAGCTTCCGAGAAATATTTCCAGTGGTTATTTCCGGAAGGAGCATGTGGATTTGCGGCAGGGCGCCGGGGAGGGGAAAGCGGAGGAAGCCGGGAACCGAAGCCATGCGGAAGAACCGGAGCCGGCGCGGAGGCCGGAAGCGCCGGGAGAGAGAGCCGGTGCGGAGATGCCGACAGAGGAAAACGGCTCAGGTCCGGCGCGGAGGCCGGAAGCGTCGGAAGAATCCGTCAGGAAATTCCAACTGGAGGGCAGAAGGGAGCCGGAAGAAAGGTACCAAATTACGGGGAAAATGGCAGTGCCGAAAGGAAACCGGATTGTCGGCGAGAATGTGGGACAGACGGAATCCGATTTGTACAGCACAAGAGAAAAACAGGACGAAGAATTCCCCGAATCAGAATTGCCAGAAGCCCGGAATGGGAAGCACCCCAAATCAGAAGCGGAAGGAACCTGGGATTCGGAGTGCGCTGAGTCAGAAGCGGAAGGAACCTGGGATTCGGAGTGCGCTGAGTCAGAAGCGG
>CAJTSY010000198.1:0-1932 GCA_910578995.1 uncultured Acetatifactor sp. | reverse complement strand
GCTGAGTCAGAAGCGGAAGGAACCTGGGATTCGGAGTGCGCTGAGTCAGAAGCGGAAGGAACCTGGGATTCGGAGTGCGCTGAGTCAGAAGCGGCAGAAGCCTGGAATGCGGAGTACCCGGAGACAGAATCCGCAGAAACGGAACACCCGGGAAACGGCAGTGCCCGAAGGCCGAAGGCGGACAGCCCCAATCTGTGGAAACGGGAGGATGTACCCCGCTCCGGCTGGCACTGTGTGGGCGTGGTGGATCTGGGTGCCCCTGTGGGCATCTGCCAGATGTGCGGTTATCAGATCATCCGCTATGCCCATCAGATGGAGCACCCGGAGTATGGACACCTGTCCGTGGGATGCGTCTGTGCGGGCAGAATGGAGGGAGACCCGGAGGCTGCAAAGCGCAGGGAGGCGGAATTCAAAAACAAAGAGTCCCGGCGTCTTCGTTTTTCCGGGCGCAAATGGAAGCAGTCCCATAAAGGAAACGAGTACCTTAAGATAGACGGACATGTGGTTGTATTGTATCGATGTAGTAAAAATACACAGTTTTCTCAGGGCGCCCAGGCCGGAAATAACAGGGGCGATGCCGGAGGCTGTACGTCTGTGTGGAAATATGCCATTGACAACGCATTCTGCCGGACTGCCTATACAACCAGGGAGAAGGCTGTGGCAGGAGCTTTTGACGCACTGGAGGAACTGCGGAAGAAATAAAATCATCTATGGTACCTCATTTCGGGAAAGATTATGCCTGCGTCTTCAACAGATGCTGAGGCCAGTGTATTTCCGGTACTGCGGTCAAGCAGGGTCAGCTGGCCCGCATCTTTTTCATAAACGTATTCAATCCATTCCTCCAGCATGTCACGGAAGGTATTCAGTTCAAAGGCATTGTCCTCCAGTATGCCGCCGTTTTTCAGCTGTAGTACATGCAGGCTCCAGGCCGCGGCGCCGGTTCCCGTGTAGATGCAGAGTTTCGCCTGGAGCTGTTCCCGTTCTTCATTCCGGTAAAATTCAGGAAGGATGGTACGGGAGGAGGTATAGCCCCAGTCATAGAAATTCAAGGTTCCGCCCACGTCCATGGCAACGCCCCGGCCCATGCATTCGGCATCATTGTAGCCGTAGATGGTGATGTCCCGCTCCGGGATGCTGCCCAGACGTATCACATCTGTCCAGTCGGGATTTTCCGGCCCGGAAAGCCGTTGGCTCCGGACTTTTGTCCAGTCCAGGTGGGAAAGCCTGTACAGAGGAGTGACTCTGTAATCAATGGGTACCCAGCATGCCCCGCCGGGCAGGGTCAGCCAGCCGGCTGCGATGCTCATATTCAATAATTTCAGGACTAAAGTTTCCATTTCCATGTTTTTCTCCTAAATATACTTGTGAAGCTGGTTGCATATTGCTGTCCGCCCGGTGTCGCCGAGAGGTATTTTCATCCGTTTCAACCAAGCCTGGAAAGACAAAATGCAAAGCCTGGAAAGAGCCAAAAATAACTTGACAGGCGCTCTGTTTTTACTTATAATGAAAAACGAAACGGGATTCTGTTATAAGGATTCCGCAATCAATTTAATTTCATAATCAAGCGATTGATTCAAAAAGCAATGATAAGAAGAAGTAGCACATGGTGGAGCATACAGAAAGCAGCCGGCTGATGAGAGGCGCATGGGAAGCCTTCGTGTGAATACATCTTTGAGCTTCGCACCGAATCTCTTTTGGAGTAGTAGGCTGTGACGGTTCCCGCACCCGTTATCGTGCTAGGGTATCACCCGTGGGAAAGCTTATGTCGGAATATTCCGAATTTGCTGACAGTCGGCAGATAAGGAAGTTTTTGCGGTGAAAGCCGGATCAGGCGGCATGGCAGGCGGACGTACCCGAAGAGGCAGGCAGTGTGAGCTGTCTGTAAACATTAGGTGGTACCGCGGAGTTTCTGGCTCTCGTCCTTTTGGAAGG
>CAJTSY010000197.1 GCA_910578995.1 uncultured Acetatifactor sp. | reverse complement strand
TGATGCTTTTCCTGGCAGCATTTATCTGGGGAACAGCCTTTGTGGCGCAGAGCGTGGGCATGGATTACCTGGGGCCGTTAAGCTTCAACGGCGCCAGGTTTCTCATGGGAAGCGCAGTGCTTGCACCGCTTGTCTGCTTCAACAGGGTAAAAGGGAAGAGAGAGGGAGTAAAGCCTGCAGACAGCAAAGCCTCGGTGAGGGGCGGCATATGCTGCGGGCTGCTGCTGTGCGGAGCCTCCCTCCTGCAGCAGTACGGCATCCTGCACACATCCGTGGGAAAGGCGGGTTTTATCACCACATTATATATTATCCTCGTTCCCTTTTTCGGGCTGTTCCTGAAGAAGAGGATACCGGGGAAAAACTGGGCAGGGGCGGTGATTGCGGCATTCGGCATGTATTTGCTGTGCATGAGCGAAAGCCTGTCCCTGGGAAGGGGGGACAGCCTGGTCTTTCTCTGCGCAATCCTGTTTTCCGTACACATCCTGGCGGTTGACCATTTCTCCCTCAAGGCGGACGGGGTGGAGCTTTCCTGCATCCAGTTTCTGACTGCAGGTGTGACTGCCGGTATCCTTGCGTTCATTTTTGAAAAACCTGATATACGGAATTTCGTGGATGGAATCGTCCCCCTGGCTTATGCGGGAATCCTGTCCTGCGGCGTCGCCTATACGCTGCAGGTGCTGGGGCAGAAAGGGACGGATCCCACGATTGCCTCACTGATTTTAAGCCTGGAATCCACCGTTTCCGTGTTGGCGGGATGGGTGGTCTTGAAACAGGCCCTGACAGGCAGGGAATTGGCTGGCTGCGCGCTGGTTCTCTGTGCGGTTATCTTGGTACAGCTTCCCGGGAGAAAGCATGGTTTGTAGGCCCATCCCGGGGAGGGACAGAACAGAAAGGCCGGTCAGGAGGTGCATATGGCGAGGGCGGTAGGAATGGGCATACAGGATTTTGGCAAGCTGATAGAGCGGAAAAAGAAGAGAAAGGGCGCCGGCAGGGGAGCGGCGGACGTGACAACTAGGGGAACTGCAGTCAGGGCAGCCAAGCGAATTCCCTGGTTAGAAAAAGAAAGAAGCAAAAAGGAGTTTGGAGACGAAAGATGCCGGAAAAGAGAAATCTAAACAACGGGAGAGGGCATGATGAGACGCCGAAGGACGGTTCTTACAGGACGGCCCTGCTGCAGTATGTCAAGAAGAAGTACAAAACCAAACCGGACTACCCCTGGAAAGGAGATCCGGAAAGCGCCGTGCTGCGCCATGAGGACAACCGGAAATGGTACGGCCTGCTGATGGAGGTGGACAGGGCAAAGCTGGGGCTTCCCGGGCAGGAAAGAGTCTGGGCCCTCAATGTGAAGACCCGGGATCAGATGTTCCATGATATGCTTATCCGCCAGCCCGGCTATTTCCCGGGATATCATATGAATAAGGAAAAGTGGATCACAATCATTCTGGACGGCACCGTTCCCTTTGACGAGGTATGCGGCATGATAGACGCAAGTTACGAGGCTACTGCATCCCGGAAAAAGCAGCAGAAGCTGCGCCCTCCCAAGGAGTGGATTGTTCCCGCCAATCCCCAATATTACAATGTGGAACAGGCCTTAGAGAAAGACGAAGTAATCGACTGGAAACAGGGCGCCGGCATCCGGACAGGGGACACGGTTTACCTGTATGTGGCGGCGCCGGTGTCTGCTATCCTATATCAGTGCAAAGTCATGGAGACGGATATCCCGTACCATTACCAGGATAAGAACCTCACGATGTCCTCCCTGATGAAGATAAAGCTGCAGAAACGATACCAGCCGGAACAGTTCCCTTTCGGGCTCCTGAAAAGCGAGTACGGGATTTTTGCCGTCCGGGGTCCCAGGGGGATTCCCGCCAGCCTGAGCGCGGCGCTGCGGAAGAGCCAGGGGAAACTCTGAACCGCCGTAGGGTTGGAGCCTGATTTATGTAAAGAAATAATGTCAGTGCGGGTAAATATTCTTGAAAGCGAAGTAAGGCGGCTGCGGGATAAGGTTGCCGCAATGGCATAAGAAAGGCTTGGAAACCAAGGGGGGCGGGAATTTTAGAAAGGCACAGGACAAAAGAAGGCTGCAGGCAGGAGCTGTAGAGACGGATGCCGCAGCCTGCCGGAACAGGCAGAAAGGTGGGAATATGGAATATTTGGAATTGGGAAATGTGGTCAGGGATCTGGATCCGGACATGCAGGCGGGGAACCCCAGGAACAGCGAAGGGACGTTTCTGGAGACAGAAAAAGACGGTATTGTGTTTATCTACAGCCGTTTCCGGGGACAGAATCCCGCGGACCACGCCTATGCGGATTTATGTATGATGCGCTCCATGGACGGAGGCAGGACTTTTGACCAGGGGACAGTGATTCTTACCTGTGAGGGGGAGGACGGTGTAAACATGATGTCGCCTTCCCTGCTGAAAATGCAGAACGGGGATGTGGGACTTTTTTACCTGGTCCGAGTGACTTATGATATTACGAAGATTTTCCTGCGGCGTTCCGCTGACGGGGGAAGAACCTGGGGAGACAGGGTCTGCTGTACACCGCATGATGACTTTTTTGTCATGAATAATGACAGGGTTCTGCGCTTAAGCAGCGGGAGAATCGTGGTTCCTGTGGCAAGCCACAAATCCAGGGGAGGGATTTTGGACAGCCGCTCGGATATTCTGTTTTATCTGTCCGATGATGACGGAAAGACATGGAAGGTGTCATCGGGTAAATGTACCCTTCCCCAGTCCTCCCACTGCATTTCCGGGCTGCAGGAGCCGGGGGTGGCGGAACTGTCCGGCGGGGTGCTCTGGGCCTGGGCAAGGACGGAGCTGGGAAGGCAGTATGAGACATTTTCCATGGACGGCGGGGATACCTGGACGGTCTGTCAGCCCTCGCGCTTCACTTCGCCCAACAGTCCCCTGTGCATGAAGCGGGGATACGACGGAAAACTTTATGCCATATGGAATCCCATACCGGAGTACAACGGCAGGGAGAAGCCCGAGTATTTTACCGGGGGGAGGACTCCCCTGGTCATGGCTTCCAGCGGGGATGAGGGCAGGAGTTTCACGGAACCTGTGGCCTTTGAATGGGACAAGGACAGCGGGTATTGTTACTGTGCCATTTGCTTTACGGAGGATGCGCTGCTTCTGGCGTACTGCGCGGGGGGCAGAAAAGAGCGCAGCTGTCTGGTGAAGACCCGCATCCGCAGAGTGGAACGGGAAGCGGTGGAGAAAATCTGACATTTTATTTGGCAAATGTTTCACAGTGTGAATACAAGTAGACGAAAACGCGAAAACCGTGCATGGAAGAAAGAAGTTTGAAAGTAAACTTTCAAATATTGATTGGTATGCGCGCCGAAGCGCGCAGAGGGGTATAAATATGTATCGTGTGCGAAAATATATCAGGAAAGTACTTGGCTAGCGGTCTGCAGTCGGGTCGTACTGCAAATTTAATCGATGTGCAGTATACATTGCGAAGACATAATCGTCCCCGTCCATCTCGTCCGTTTTCACGAAGCCTATGGACAGGTATAATCTCTGGGCTTTCTCATTGTCTGTCTCAGTGGACAGTTTAATGGGGATATCCGGGGCTGCGGTTTTCAGTATCTTTACAGCTAATTTTGCCGCGGCCCTGCCATAGCCCTGTCCCTGCCAGTCTCTGTCCAGGTAGAAACTCCAGTTATAGGACGTCTCCCCGCCGCCTAGCCATCTTCGCAGGACGATGTAGCCAATCCGCTGTCCCTGGGAGCTGCGGATGATGCAGGGCAGATTGTTCCCGGGGTTCAGCCAGGCCCTTCCGATGGAAAATCCGGCGGGGTTGACATAATCCTCCTGTTCCGGATACAGACGGCATTCCACTGTGGCGTACCACAGATCGTCGTCATCCCGGATGGGCTGTATGCTGACAGCTTCCGAATGCCAGATTTCTTCAGGCAGAGATTTCAGTAGTTCTATCAGGTTGTCTTTCATGGCAAATTTATGCTCCTTCTGAGTAACTATTATATTTCCTCTGGGTAGCGCTATCTTCTTTACTCATTTCCTGGCTAAAGTGGCCCAGAAGGTGGGCACCCCGTGTTCATGCAGGAATCCGGCTCCGTTGGTGTCCTCGTACATGTCCAACAGCTGAAATCCGACCTTGAGCTGGCCGCGGATCTGTTCTTCCAGGGTGTGGGAGAACTGTATGCCGTCGTCGTTTTCTTCCAGGAAGGCCATGAGCGCCTTGTCACGGAGGGGATTGAAAGGGAGAGAAAAGCGGATTGTCCCTTCATTGTCGTCTTCGTCTTCAAACAGAAAATTCATGCCGTTGTCCAGTCCTGCCATCAGGAGGCCGCCGGGCTTCAGGATACGGTGGCATTCCCGCCAGACATGCATCACGTCTTCGATGTAGCAGTTGGACACCGGGTGGAAGATAAGGTCAAAGGAGTCGTCCGCAAAGGGAAGGGGTTCGGTCATATCCCCGCGAATGGTCTGAATCTGATATCCTTCCCGCCTGGCGACCATCAGTTCGCTCTCAATCTGGCGGGGGGAATAGTCAAGTACGGTGCAGTCAGCTCCCAAAGCGGCGAAAATGGGCATCTGCTGTCCGCCGCCGGAGGCCAGACCCAGGACTTTGGCTCCGGAAAGGTCCGGATACCAGTCTCTGGGTACCGGTTTGGTAGGGGTCAGTAGCATGCTCCACTCTCCCCGGAGGGCGGAAAGATACTGCTCATGGGAGATGGGTATGCCCCACTCCCAACCTTCGTCAATCCATCTGTCAATCGTAGTTGCGTTCTGTTCTGTATATTTCAAGGCGGCCTCCT
>CAJTSY010000196.1 GCA_910578995.1 uncultured Acetatifactor sp. | reverse complement strand
TGGAAATGGTAGAAGCCTTAAAAAATAAGGACTTTGAGTTTCCGAGAGCACACATTTTTTGAAGGAGGGACTTTATCATGCGTATAGGAAATAACAGCCAGGGAATCTGGCAGCTTTTATCAAGGATGAACGGCGGCAAAGCAAACACGAATATGCCTTTCGCTGGGGCAAAGCGTTCCAGTGCGGGCGGCAGGAATACGCTGGAAGACCAGCTTACCGGACATAGGAAAAATTCTTATGGCGTGGAAGGGATGTGCGTTACCAACAATCCCAATGCGAGGAAGATTATCAAGGTATCTGATGAGATGAAGCAGCGCGTTTTTAACAGCGTGAAGGATGCGTATTATAAATACAATGGAATGTCCGGTGATAATGAGGCAGAGTGGGAAGAAATGGCTCAGGCAAAAAACAATTATTATAGGACATTAAAGAAGGAAGACCGGGTAGCGGCGGCATGGACTTTAGGGCAGTTGGAAATAAGCATTGGGAGGAAGGTAGCCAGTGCCGTGAAAGAAAAGGTACCCGGCTGGACGCATGGGAAACCGATTCCGTCTGATGTGCCGGATGAGATTTTCGCAGATGAGAGCATCACGTCAATGGTGTCGGGAGAAGCAAAAGGGCTGGATATGAAGATATAGCCTATACACCCTATTCCCCAGAGACGCAAAAACCATGCGCCCCTGCCGGGGGTAACTGTCCGGATTTACCGCGGGAGACATGGGCGGCTCTGAATGACAGAAAGGCCGCCATTGAAGTAAACAATATAAAATCATATCAAGGAGGACGAAATCATGGCAATTTCAGGCATCGGAAGCGATTATAACAACGTGTATGAAAGTACATATGCAGCACAGAAAAATGAGGCAAAGAAAGCGGAAACGAAAGAAGCCGCACCTGCACAGGCGGGAAGAGCAAAGGATATACAGAATGTACAGCATTCTGGGGAAAAGGCGGTATCGGATTATTATTCCTATTTGCAGAAAAATTATGAATGTATGTCCAAAGGCAATGTGACGGTGTCCAGCGAGTATCTGAAGAAGTGTTCGGGAGATTCCAAAAAGGCGAAGGAACTGGAGGATTTCCTGAAAAAGATCCCGGAGCTGGAAAAGCAGGGGTATGAACAGCTTTCCGCCCAGAACAAGGCATTAGGAGGGACAGTGACCTATTACCAACAGACATGGATGGTTAATAAAGATGGCAGCATACAGAGTACCGTATATTCCGTAACTGAAACAGGAATGACCAATGCGGAAAGAATGAAGAAGAACATGGATGAGCGTCTGGAGAAGCAGAAGGAAAAGAAAGAGGAAGAAGAAA
This sequence comes from uncultured Acetatifactor sp., assembly GCA_910578995.1. Lineage (GTDB taxonomy): Bacteria > Bacillota > Clostridia > Lachnospirales > Lachnospiraceae > Acetatifactor. The sequence goes on along the minus strand of CAJTSY010000196.1, from coordinate 3,634 downwards.
AAATAAAGGAGCGGAAAGAGGAAAAAGCGGGGCAGGCTGAAAAGCTGGATGGGGGCACAAAGAAGATTTCCGTTCCGGATGCGCCGGGGCAGAAGATCACAGTCAAGTATGTGGAGGCAGAATCCGAGCTGGAGGCAAAGGCGATGATGCAGAAAGAAAAGCTGGAAGATGCGTATCATCCTAAGTTTGATATGAATATTTAGTGTAGAACCCGATGTGGAAAAAGCCTGTCTGCCATTAGCTATGAGAATGGCAGGCAGGAATATATGTATTCACCATAGTTAGACAGGAGGACAAAATTATGTCAATGGAAATCAGCAATAGGTACGGTCTTGATTATATTAACAAGGCGCAGACCGAACAAACAGAAAGAGCCGAGGAAGCGGCAAAATCCAAAGAAAAAGACAGACCCGAAAAGATTCCGGCACCAAAGGACGAGTATATCAGCAGTGAAAAGTCCGGGAAGAAACCAAGTGGCTTGTACCACATGGGGCAGGACGAAAACGGAAACCCGAAAATCATCTTCGATACCGTCAAAAAGGCAGAAGAAGCAGAAAGCGAACAGCCCAAGGGCGCAAGGCTGGAAGGGGCATCTGATAACGACAGGGTGAAGGTTACGATAGGCAATATGGATAAGGTTAAAAAAGAAATCGAAAAGCTAAAAGAGGAAAAGAAACAGCTTGAACAGCAGTTGAAAATGGCGGCGGGCAATGAGCAGAAGACAAAAGAGCTGGAAGCAAAACTGGCGCAGGTTGAAGCAGAATTAAGCGTGAAGGATACTGCTGAATATAAAAAGCAGCACGCTGAGTATACCACAGAGGAATAAATCAGTTTGAGAATTGGAAGGGAGCGAAACAATGGATATCAATAATCTGCAAAGGACACTGCCGCAGTCATACCATGTAGATGCTGGCAGGATAAGGGAGCGTTTACAGCAGGCGGATAAAGGCATCGCCGCAGGGAAACGGCAGGGCGACAGCGTGGATATTTCCGGGGAAGGCCGCAGGGCTTTGAGGGAAAAAATGTCTGCGGCAAAAAGGATGGAGCCTTCCGGGGATATTGGGAAACTTTCGCCTATAAACTCCGGTGCATATGGCATGATGAACGATTTTGAAAAGGTCATGTCGGAACTTGGGGGAGGCTCCGTGTCGGACGAATTCGTGACAAAAGATTACTCGCAGGAGGACGTTGACGCGCTGAAAGCGAGGTTTGAAGAAAAGGAAGGGGTAAAGACGGATACCTTTGACAGCTATGTGAATAAGATGGCTTCCGCCTACCAACTGCTGAAAGACCGCATAGAGGAAAAATATGCGGCATCGGGCGGCGGGAAGGAATATTACACTGCGGAGGATGGAAGCACACAGGAGCTGACGAAGGAAAAGGAACTGGAAATGCTGGATAAAGCCTATGAAACGCACAGTAGGTTCATGGCGACAAACACGCAGATATGGAGCGAACTGCAGGGCTTTAAGGCACAGACGGTATATCATTCCGGCGGTTCGGAAAAGGAAGCGGCTGTTGTGAAGGAGCAGGCCTACCGTGCGTTCATGGATGCAGTCAGTGAGAAGAATGGCGGGCGGCTGAAACAGGAAAAGGGCAGCTTGAGCCAGTTCCGGCTGGATTTGGGGATATCCCCTTCCGCAAGGAATACCCTGAACGGGATTTGGGATTATTATGCGAATTTGAAACATTGATGAGAGCGGATATTTTTATTTGGCGGAGGTGCAAAAACAAGCGCCTCCTGCTATTGATTGACTGTTCGATTTTAGAAAACAGTCATGAATATGGATATTTATAAGGTAGGTGAAATAATGCAGGTCAATTCGTCTAATGTCTCATTGCAGAACAGATATTTTCCAGGAACAGGAAGCATAGGCGGCATCCATCTGCCCGACTTTAATGATAAATATGTTTTCTCCAAAAAGAAAAGCGGCACCAGTGATGAGGAATACCGGAAGCAGATCAGGGAACAGGCATATGAGGATTTTGCAAAAGGGCAGTTCCAGAATAAATCCGAAGGGTTTAACAGGCTGATGAAAAGCTACACATCGGAAGTGTCCCCGGACAGAAAAGGGATCATCACTTCCGGGCTGAAAGCTGTCTCTGGGAACAGGCAGAATGTGCTTAAGCCCATAGACTTTGTGGCGACGCTGCTGGAAGGGAAAGTGAAATATCAGAAACTGCCATCAGGAAACAGCGATTACATAGAGTTTTACGATAAGAACGGGGAAATGGTGGCGACTTATTCCAATAATGGGTGGACGATGTACACCACCAATGCGGAGGCTGCCAGGCAGACGGAAATGTGCATGATCTATAACGAGGCGTGGGGAAATGCAAAGAGGGGCATTCCGCTGGCGGGTGAAGAAGCGGTGAATGTGGAGAATCCGCAGAATAGCTTTGACGTCAAGGCATAGTTGGAAATAAAACTTATATCTCTGATAAGCCACAGCCTGACTACATCAATGGTATCGGGAGAAACAAAAGGGCTGGATATACAGATATAATCCATACACCCTATTCGGCAGAGGCGCAAAAACCATGCGCCCCTGCTGGGGGGAATTTGGAAGGAGGTGAATGTCAGTATGAGATTTGACCGGGGAAGTTAGGAGAAATGCGTTTATGAGGCAATGAACCGCTCGGACTTATTACGAGGGAGCGGATGCGGCTCTGACCGACAGAGGGGCCGCAATAATAAAAATAATGGAGGATATTTGGAGATGGGTGTAAATGGAATTGGGGCGGGTTATCCCGCATGGCGTGATATGGGAAAGGCACAGAGGAATGGTTCGGGAACGGGCTTCGCGGGCAGGATGGCGGATGCAGATGCGGCGGGGAGCGGTTCTCCCGTAAGAAACAGCGTAAGGACGGCAGGGCAGACTTCGGTGCTGGATGCGTACCGTGCATCGGCGGCATCCGGGGTACGCAATGTAAAGCCTGCCTATGATACATACGAATCCGAGAATTACAGGATTGTGCCGGACAACGAGGCGGGGTGTTTTGATATTTACAATAAACAGGGCGAACGGCTCGGTGCCTTTGATTATTCCGATATCAAGGTCAGGCAGGACTGCCAGACGGGGAAACAGTTCCTGATTTCGGAGCATGGAACCATGAGCTATGACGCTGTGGTATTGGACGGCGAGCTGAAAGACGCCCTGCAGGATGTCATGGGCGTGGAAACGCTGGAAACGGAGGAACTGTCCGGTTTCACCTTAAAGACCCATTCTGGTACTGGCATACAGTATCTGGTGCGGGATGGCGAGGAAGGCCGCGGGGGAAAAGTCCTTTTGCAGAGTGAGGCGGACAGGGAAAAGTATGAGGCGCTTGCAGAGACCTACTTCAATAAATATCCCAATCTGATCCACGATAAGAACGCCGCATATATTTGGGCCGATCTGGAGATAAAGGGGCTGGCGCAGCACACGAAGGACGGCATTGTCTCTATGGGCTTTAACGGGATGTCCTATAATGACAATGCGGATTATAAGAATAACTGGAGCGTCCTGTTTTCGGAAAATACCTATAAGGCGGTTTTTGACTGGTTGCAAAGCAACAGGGGCAGCATTGAAGAAATGCAGAAGTTCGCTACATGGCAGGATGTGTTTAACAACATTGGCAGCCGGTATGACCG
>CAJTSY010000195.1 GCA_910578995.1 uncultured Acetatifactor sp. | reverse complement strand
CGAAATTTTTCAATGGGTGACGGAAACTGTGGCGGAGAAAGACTGAAATTATGATCATGACGTTATTGATATCGTACCGTGGTGTCGCTACTCTTTTGCTGCGACACTATACAGCCAAAATAATTCGTCTGAAGCCTTTGCGGAAGCACCCCGCGATATCTGCACCCGGGAACAGTGCTTACCCAACCCGTACTGCATTGCCCCGGATTCCTGCAATATCTGCTATCTACGTCCAGGGACAGCGCCCTGTCCCTGAACGGTCAGCAAGCCTTGGAAGCAGCGCCCGGCCGGCAATCACAATATCCTTTCCTTCACTCCCCGCCGCAGCGCCCTTTCGATATCCTCTGTCACTTCGGCAAACTCCCGCAGCTTATCCGCAATGCGGCTCCGCCGCTGCCCATCCTGGAGGGCTTCCAGTGTCACATTGAAGCCGCCGCCCAGAGCCTCCAGATCCGTCCCGTTGTCATGGTTCCACATTTCCCCGCAGCGTTTGTAGAGCGCGCTGACCTCCTTCAGAAAGCCGAGATCGGGGTTCAGCTCCAGGGCCTTCTCCAGGAAGCCATGGCAGCAGCTGGCGTTGGTGGCCAGGCCGCATACATAGGCGGTGTGGGCGCCCCAGGGGTCAAATTCCTCCGGTTTCACGCAGTCAAAGCGTCCCCCTTCAATGTCCTCCGCCCATGCCCGGAAGGCGGACGCCCCGAAATAGAAGCTCTCCGTCTCAGTGGCCAGAAGCTTTGGCAGGATACGGACCGTTTCCCGATAAAGCCCGGCCAGGGAAGGCTTTTCTTTCCTGCTGCCGATAAAAATCCAGCCGGGATTGGAGAACTCATTCTCCTCCAGGAACTTCTCCAGGGCAATGCTATCCGGACGGTTGTTGTTTCCCGTGAGATACAAAAGCGTCCTGCCATACTCCTCATAGCCCACCAGAACCCCCACGGGAGGCTCCCCCAGACCCCAGACAATGACCGGGATCCCTCTGTCAATATAGGAAATAAGCGTTTGAAGATACATGTCCGGGTTCTTGCGCAGCTCCCTCCGGGAGACGAAAGTACTGGCATACCCGCATTTTTCGAAAAGAGCCTCGGCGTACCCGGGCTCTTCGGAAACCAAGGCAAAACAAGTATCGGTTTCCCGCAGATTCCTGTTCGGTCCCTCGGCAAGCATGTAGCTGCTGACGCCCTCCCCCCGGAATTCGCCCTTGGGATAATATTGGGTGAACACATCCCCTGTGATTCCGGCGAAGAAGCTGTAGTCGTAATCCGTCTCGCCAAGGCATTCCATCACATACCTGGCGCTGCCGTTGAACCAGTAATTCTCGCCGTATTCATCTGTCACAAGACGGTGAATGTGAGGGAGAATGTTGTTGCTCTGTTTTGTGATCATGAGAAGTTCCTCCTTCTTTAACTGTACCTTCGGGATATAGGCAAGCTGTGAGATGCGGATGGATCTAAAATATTTCATGCCCTGCCCGTTGGAGCCGATGATGATATCTCCCATGGCCGCCCGGCTTAAGTCCAGGGACATGTAGGGAAAACCGACACCGCAGTAGCGGATTTCCCCGTTGATAATCACTGCCAGGTGCCGGGGGCCCAGAATCCAGGTAACCCGGTTGCAGCCCTTTTCGCGGATGCTCCCGCGCCCCGGAAACTCGTACAGATCGTGGAAAACAGGCTGCCGGAAAGCAATGGCCTCCCGGCGCAGGGCGGCTTTTGACAGATCCTCCGCAGGCTGATTGCCCATGTTGACTCCAAAGCCGTTCCGGCTTAAATTCTCCAGGGAGACGCCGCCTGCGTAATAGTCCGGTTCCGTCCCCTGCCCGGGTTCCGTTCCGTGGTAAAACAGAATGCATCCCTCCTCGGAGCCGTAGCCGAACTGCTCATCGTTTTCTCCCAGGCGGAATTCCATATCCACCCGGAAAGGCAGCTTCACCGCCACATTGGTGTTCAATACCCGGGTGCTGATCCATCCGGTGTATTCCGCTTCCCCGCTCTCCAGAATGCGGTAGTGGGGACTGTTGACAGGCGTTATTTTTTCCAGGGCCACTTCCCTCTCCCACAGGACGGGATTTTCGGCCAGGATTTCCTCCAGGGTAATGGAGCCGGCGGGCAGCTCCACAGGTTTCTCAAAATAATCCGGATTGGCCAGGCGCTGCTTTATGGGCACCAACAGGCTCACCAGTTCCCTGGCCTCGTCCGGGGAAATCAGGTTTTCCAGAAGGGCGGGGCGCTGCAGCCCTCCCTGGTGGGTGTAGTCGATTTCGTATAGATGGTTGTCGTCGAAGCTTTTTACCAGGCGGCGGAACTGTTCCTCCACGCCCTGGTCCACATAGATATTTGCGCAGGCGTACAGGCCCCCCGGGAAAGCAGTGTCCAGATAGCCGGTCTCATTTCTAAATCCCTCTTCCACCCGGAGCATCACCGCCGCCTGGGCGCCGTTTTGGAATTCAAACTGTCCGTGGCTGCCCGGAAGCCCCAGAGGAAGCCCCATGGACTGTACCGTGTGCCAGAAGCCGGTGTTGTCCGTCTGCCCGGGAGCCTGCTTCAGACAGGATGTGAGGACGCGCATGGGCGGCAGGATAAGGACGGTGGCGTCCATGGGGGCAGAGAGCTGTTGCTGCAGGTGGTCCACCTGCTTTTCCATCTCCTCATACAGCAGCGGCAGGGCAGAAATCTTCCTGATGCCCTTTTCCGTCATTTTTTTAAGGAAAGTGCTGATGATCTCCTTCAATTCGGAAAGCGCCGTCACCTCCCTGTCGATTTCGGCTATTTTTTCTGTAAATGCATCCACCAGTGTGGAAATTTCCGGATTTTCGTATATGCGCAGAATTTCCTTTACGGGAATCTGCATTTTCCGCAGGATGATAATCTGCTGCAGCCGCTGAACGGAAAACATATCGTAGTATCGATAGGTTTCTGACGGCAGGCGGACACTTTCAATCAGCCCCATCTGTTCATAATAGCGCAGGGTGCGGGAAGACAGTCCAAGCTGTCTCGTCAGGTCTGTGATTTTGATCAGGTCCATAGCGCGGTTCCTCCGGTAAATTTCAAAACATTGAGTACGGCTTAAACTTGCGTCGGTTGTTTCTCTTCCTTACTATAACACTTGACGTTGCGTCAATGTCAAGCCAAAAGACACAAAAAGCGAAAAATGGATATTGTTGAGTTGAAACCAACTACTGCGTCATTGTATTTACGGATACCTGTGATAAAATTTGAAATATAGAATCCGTCCTTTGATTCTAAGAAAGAATTACTATAATAAAGCCATAAGGAGGGCGCCATGCTGTATTTATCGGAAAACTTAAAGAAATACCGTATCTTAAAAAACCTTACCCAGGAGGACGTTGCAGGATACCTGGGGATTACCCCGCAAAGCGTCTCAAAATGGGAACGCGGCGAGTCTTACCCGGACATCACGCTTCTGCCTGCACTGGCAAACATATTTGAGACGAGCATCGACCTGTTGGTGGGGATGGATTCCATCCGCGCAGAGGCAACACGATATAATATTCACAAAAAAGCGGTAGACTGTCAGCGGAAAGGAGACTACGCTTCCGCGGAAAAGATTTACCGGGAGGCACTGCTGATTTATCCCAAAAAGCCCGGAATGATCCTGGGGCTGGCAGGCACACTGGCGTTAAAGGGTAGCACGAAGGAAGCCATTGAATTAATGGAACGGGGCCTGCCCATATCAAGCAACGAAAAGCAGAAATCCACTATGCGCGCGGCCCTGTGCTTCCTGTACCTGAAAGCGGGTTACGAGGATAAAGCATGCGCTCTTGCATCCGAACTCCCCCATACCAGGGAAAGCCGCGAGGTGATTCAGCCGCTGATCAGGCAGGGGCTGAATGAAAGCGAAATGGATGAAAATATAAAGAATATCCTGCTCGGCGACGGGGACGGTATCTGGTGAAAACCACCATAGCATCTTGACCGGGGCTCTCGGAAATAGCAGCATTTCCGCAATGTATGCCGTGATATATTGGAAATCACAACCTTATATTGTGTGCAAATGCAGTTTCCGGGAAGCCCCTTGTTATATCCTCCCAATCTCACATATATGGGATTTTGTTTTTGAATGATAGTTTATCCCCACCATCACAATCTCGCCCCCATAATCCTGTAATACTGCTGGGTAATTCCTGTCCTTGATCTGCCTGATGGCTCCTTCTGATGGCGTATCCCATTTCAGCTCCACGATCATTGCCGGAAGCATGGTCTTCCGCTTCGGCAGATACACCACATCCGCGATCCCTTTTCCGGAGGGAAGTTCCTCCACCTTGAGATATTGGCCCATGGCAGCAATGTAAGCAAATTTGATCACATACCGGAGCGCCTGCTGCGGAATCCCTTTCCTCTGTGCCTCTGAAAGAAACGCGGTGATATCAAGATTCAGGACATGATACTGATTTAAGTGGGCCAGATACCCTTCCGTCCCCGCGATCTCCTTATCGTCGAAAAGGCTGTGGGAATCGCAGGAGCAGTCATAGTACGCGCAGAGCATCTGCGCCGCATAGGATTTTCCAAATCGGCGCGGCCTGCTGATGCAGATGAGATTATTCACTGTATTGACGGACTCATTGATCCGGCTGATCAATCCCGTTTTGTCCACATATTCGCTGTTTACGATCCTTTGAAAACCGCTGTTTCCCGGATTAAAATAGATTCCAATGCAGTCTCCTTTCCAGTGCAGGCTTGCTGTCATCGTTTTATTTCATCTTATGTCTTAAATGCGGAAAAGTCAATGTCGTCTGCATAAAACTTTTATGGATTTCCGCTTGAAAAATCTCTTCGAAAAGCCCTGATTAAATGCTTTCCGAAAACCGTCTTTTATATTGCTCCAGTTCCGCACGAAGCCGCTGTACTTCTTTTTCTGCCTGTTCCGCCCGCTGCTGTTCCTCTTCCTTCGCCTTCCTTTCGCGTTCCGTGTTGGCACGCTCCTCCGCAAGGGCTTCTTCCCGGGCGTCCTCCCGTTCAAGCTCTATACACCTGTCAAATGTATAGTCCAGTAGTGTCACCTTTGTCACCTCCTCGCGGCGCCGTATCAGAAATTCCCGCAATACATCCTCTTTG
>CAJTSY010000194.1 GCA_910578995.1 uncultured Acetatifactor sp. | reverse complement strand
TGTCACACCCTGTTCCTGGATACAAGGATAACACTTGAGCCTGCTGTTTCCCTTTATCGCGCCTTCGGGTTTGAAATCGTTTTTCAGCAGGGGCTCTATATTCAAATGGAGAAGAGGCTGTCATAAAGGGCTAAAGGACTAAACCATAAAGTTGCGGTATACAAAATCTGTACGCTCACAACGCCCTGCCCATAAAGTACTTTACCTCCCCGCCCGGGTTCGCTGCCAGGACGGCTTCCAGGATTTCCTCCCTGCGCTCCTCTGCTTTTGGCAGGTCACAGACAATGTCGTTCAAATCATAGGGGCCATACCGGAAATGCCCCACCGACGCACCGCGGATCCGGCCGTCGATCAGCAGGTACTGCAGCGGCTCGCAGTCATAGGGAAGCCCTGCAGTCAGATCTTTTACCATTTGCTTCAGGGCAGGTTCCTGTATTTTGTAGAGGAAGTCGTTCCTGTGGAGGGCGTAGACGCCCCGTATGTCCCTGGGTTCATATTTTTCCAGAAGCGCTTCATCGTCCTTCAGCAGATATCCGGACTCCCAGGGAACCAGGATTCCTTTTTCCGTCAGTTCGCCCGCCGCGTTTCGAATCTCCTTTTCCGGCACGCGGTAGAAGGCTTTGGCCATGGCGGCATCGAACCACACAGTCCGGCAGGCGAAGCGCTGCAGCAGGATTTTCAGGGCCTGGATCCGGGTATACCGCTCCGTATTCACATCCGGAAACATCTCCCCAAAGCGGTACCATCCCCTGTCCCATTCCCCGTCATATTGATCCTCATAGATCAGAAAAGCTTCCTGGAGCCGGTGGAGGATGGGGGTAAGCTGCTTTACCAGTAATCCGGTCTCCTCCTTCAGCTGTTGGATGTTGAAAGGCCCGGCATTCTCGATGAGAGTGAGGATTTCCGTCTGTTCCGGGGTGGGCCTGGCAAGGGGCTTGCGGTAAAGGGAGGCGAACAGCTCCATGTCCCCGGACATAATCCATCCCAGGTTTCCGCCGACGAAACGCCCCTTTACAAGCTTCCGCTCCAACTGGCGGTTCCGGTTGAACTCCATATCATCGAAGGCTGCCCGGAAGGAGAGGACAGGGGGCTCCCCGAAGCCGTGCCAGTATACGTTCTGCCCGGGCTGAGTATCCCGGTACAGGCTTATGTATTCGGATTCGTCCGCTTTTGTGAGGAGATGCTGACGCTCCATGCGAAGTGACAGGATTTTTTGGTTCATTTGAGTGTTCATTTTTCCTCCTGATACCAGATTTTACACTGTTCGATTCGGGCGCCATGGGGGGTGTCGCCGTGTTCGGGGTCGCAGGAATAGTCGTTGAGCATCCTGCAGGGAATATCCGGGCACTGGCCGCAGTGGAGAAAGCCTTTTTCCTGGCAGCATACGGCCACCGGGCATTCTCCGTGGAAGGGATGGCCCGCTGTCTCAATGCAGCCTCCGCAGCCGCAGGGTTCCCTGTATTCACATCCGGTACAGTGCAGTCCGCATCTTGAATCAATCATTTGTAAGTGCCTCCTTTGTTAAAAAAATGTATTATTAAACTGTAGTGTTAAGAGGGGTTCGTATTACGTTTTTCCCTGTAGTATGGCGTGTGTAGTATGGCGTGGTTCGGTACTGGGGGGAGATGTTTCTATTTTATCACCTCGAACATGTCAACAGTGTGTCATGTTCAGCCGTTCAGTACATAAATTTCAACAGGCTTACAGCGGCAAACGGTCACGAGTAGAGATCCCGGGCCGCATCCAGTGCTGCCTTTATCCGCTCCACCATCTCCGCAGGTCCCAGGACTTTCACCCTGTCCCCGAAGCCCAGGAACCATTTCAGGGCCTTTTCTCTGGTGGAGAAGCCCCACTCCGTATATAATCTGCCGTCCTCCCGGAGAGTATAGCAGTCCGGTCCGTACTCCTCCACCAGGCGGTATTTTACACTGGGGTCATAGATGGCGGTGACTATGTAGTCATCCGTCATATGGGAACCGAAGCGTTTTTTATCCTCCGGTATCTCCCTGGGAGAGAAGGTTTCCTCCGTAATCTGCAGGTTCCACAGGCGGCGCAGCTTATACATGCGGAAATCCTGCCTCTGTCTGCAGAAGCCGAAGACATACCAGTCAGACCATTTGAACACGGCCAGGCAGGGCTCGATGAATTTGTCCGCCTCCCCTTTTTCGTAATAGTAGCGGAAGGTGATACACCTGGACAGGTGGATGGCGGCTTTGATTTGTTCCAGTTTGGAAGCCAGGTCATCTTTATAATGGGAGGCCAGGTCGATGAGCATATGGTTGGAAACCTGGAGGGCAGGGCTTCCGCCTATTTTTCTGGCCAGGTTTTCACCGGCGGCGGAATGGGAGACGCTGTCCAGGGATTTTAACCCCGTGAAGATGGCGGCCAGTTCCTGCTCCGTGAAGACCGTGGTGTCCAGGGAGAAGCCCTCCATGATGGAGATGCCGCCCCCTGCCCCCTGTGTGGTGACCAGGGGGATGCCGGCCCTGCAGATGTCCTCAATGTCCCTGCTGATGGTGCGGCGGGAGACTTCGAATTTCTCTGCCAGGTAGGGGGCGGTGACGCTCTTTTTCTGCTGTAAGGTGGTAATAATGCCGATTAACCGATATAATTTCATCTGTATTACATTCCTCCGGTTTCGAATCCAGTTTTTTTCCAGACATCTCCTATTTCCAAACACGTGTTCTGTGTGTTATGATATACCTGTGAGTGTAAAGATTTGCTGCTTTCTGTCCTATATATTTTATTTACGACAATAGGATTTTCGCAAAGTGTGAATTCTATTGCAGGGCAAATGTTTTCAGCAGTCCGGCCAATATAAGCGTTTACGAGTATAGCATAAAAATCAGAAAGGGGTTGCCGACCATGGAAAGCATATTGTGCGTTAATATTCCTGTGCAGATGATTTCCTGTACCGATACCGACGGAAAAATTACGCCCATACGTTTTCGGTTCCGCGACAAAACGGGAGAACTTATCACGGTTACCATAGACAGGGTTCTGTCCCAGGACCAGGACAGAAACAGGGTGGGGGTGAACTTTTCATGTGCCGCCACGGTTTCCGGCGCCAGGAGGGTCTTCAGCCTCTGGTATAATTATTTTGCACATGAGTGGCATCTCTCTCACATGCATGTTTGATGGAGCCATGCAATTGAAAAGAGGTATTCCATGGGGAGGGCCGTGCCGTCTGTGAAAACAATCTGCCGTGTGTTTTCCTCTATTTTTTTAACCCTGCCCCGGACGGTTACATAGGCTCCGCCGGATTTTTTCGCATCCGGCTGGAAGCAGGTGATTTCGCATTCCGGCCTTTGCGCCAGGTTTTCCCGGATTAGCAGGAGCTGTTCGTTCAGCTGCGCCTGTCTGTCCTCCGTCAGCTCGGCAAAGGTGTCTGTCCGGCGGGCAGTTTCCCGGATGGCTTCCTTATGCCCGGTAAGGGCGGCAAAGGGGGAAAACTGTGCGGCACGGTTCAGGGGCGACATCCGGGGATGGTTTTTTGACACATGGTGGGGGAGATGGATGATGTCATCATAGTTATGGCTGCTCTGTCTGTTCATTCCTTATGTCCTCCTATCTGGCGGTTTCTCTCCATGGTAGTGGCACCCTCCTGCAGGTTCATGCCTTTCAGGATTGCGTTTTTCCCATATTTGTGTTTGATGCTCAGCATGGCTTCCTGCAGTTTTCTTTCCCTGGAAAGCCGTTCTTCTTCCTCCTTCCGCTCCTTTTCCAGGGCGGCGTAGTCTGTGAACAGGTCCAACTGTTCATAGTGTTCCGTCTCCTTCACCTGTCTTTCGTCCAACAGGCGGTTTGCTGCAATGGTCACGCGGCGTATCAGGAGGCCGGGGTCGGCAATCCGGTCGTACAGCTCCGTGACGGCATCCAGAATAATCCGGGTGGAGGAGGTGGGGCGCTTCAGGTTGGCGGTTCCGTGGGCATGTTTGGGAACCTTCCTCCCGTAATGGTCGGTAACCACTTCGCCCTTATAACGGTTTCTGATTTCGGCATTGGTGAGGTTTTCGATGTCGTACCCCAAAGTGAGGGTCATCTGGTCCGTTACCAGCTTCTTTTCCACCAGATCCAGGACCAGAAGGTCTGTCATCTCCCTTACAATCAGCCGTCCTTTTTCCGTGTCATAGGGGCAGTGCAGAACCTGGCCGGAGCTGATGCTGCTGGTTTCCGGCTTGTAGGCCTTAACCAGGTCGATGGTGGTGGGTTCCCATCCCCAGGCATGGTCGATGAGGAGCTCGGCATTGACGCCGAACATTTGATACAGGAGCTCCTCGTTATGGTAATCCCGCTCCGACCCCAGAGAACAGCGGGCGATGTCGCCCATGGTAAAGAGGCCTGCGGCTTCCAGTTTTTTCCGGTACCCGTGGCCTACCCGCCAGAAGTCCGTGAGAGGGCGGTGGTTCCACAACAGCTTCCGGTAGCCTGCCTCGTCCAGCTGCGCGATGCGTACCCCGTGGCTGTCAGGCTCCACGTGCTTTGCCACAATGTCCATTGCAACCTTGCAGAGGTATAGATTCGTGCCGATGCCGGCCGTGGCTGTGATTCCCGTGCTGTCGAGAACATCCCGGATGATCTTTGAGGCCAGTTCCGCGGGCGTCAGTCCGTATGTTTTCAGATAATGGGTCACGTCCATGAACACCTCGTCGATGGAGTAGACATGCATGTCTTCCGGGGCAATATACTTTAGGTAAATATTGTAGATAATGGTGCTGTATTCCAGATAGAATGCCATTCTGGGAGGCGCTATGATATAGGAAAGCTCCAGTTCCGGATGGGCTGCCAGTTCCGCTGCGCAGTAGGAGGAGCCTGTGAACTGCCGTCCCGGCGCTTTGCATCTTCGTTCGTTATTCACTTCCTTCACCCGTTGTACCACTTCAAAGAGCCTGGCACGCCCGGGAATGCCGTAGCTCTTCAGGGAAGGCGACACCGCCAGGCAGATTGTCTTCTCCGTCCTCTGGCTGTCGGCAACCACAAGGTGGGTGGTAAGGGGATTTAACTGCCGTTCCGTGCATTCCACGGATGCGTAAAAGGATTTCAGGTCGATTGCGATATAGGTGTGATGCTCTTCCATGGGCGTTCCTCCTATTCCAGT
>CAJTSY010000193.1 GCA_910578995.1 uncultured Acetatifactor sp. | reverse complement strand
TTCTCCGGGGTGATGGGCAGTTCCCTGTGCCAGACCCCCGTGGCCCGGTAAATGGCATGGGCAATGGCCGGCGCAGGAGTGTTGATGACAATCTCGCCGATGGACTTTGCGCCGAAAGGCCCGGTGGGCTCATAGCTGTGCTCGAACTCCACTTTCAGATGCCCCATATCCAGGCGGGTGGGCAGCCTGTACTGCAGGAAGGAAGACTCCCCGGGACAGCCTTTTTTATCATAATGAATGTCCTCAAAAAGGGTATGGCCGATGCCCTGCACAATGCCCCCTTCCGCCTGAATCCGGGCAAGGGCAGGATTGATGGGAATGCCGCAGTCTACCACAGCCATATAGTCAAGTATGGTCACCTGCCCTGTTTGTTTGTCCAATTCGATTTCCGCCATTCCCACCATATAAGGAGGAGGCGACACCGGAGAGGAATGGGTGGCGGTGGCCTCCGCCGGCTCGCCTCCGAAGGTCTGGGTGCGATAGGCGATATCCGTCAGGCTCACCTGCTGCCCCGACTCTATCCGTCGGACCCTGTCCCTCTCAAACACCACTTCCTCCGCGCTGCAGCCCATCATCTGCGCCGCAATATGGCAAATCCGCCTCTTTAAATCGTCGCAGGCTTTCTCCACGGCCTTACCTGTGATATAAGTGGTGGAGGACGCATAAGAGCCGGAGTCATAGGGGGAGGCATCCGTATCCGCCCCGAACACGGCCACATTCTCCACGTCGCAGTCCATGCATTCCGCCACCATCTGGGCCAGAATGGTATCGCAGCCCGTTCCCATGTCCGCCGCACCGATGAGCAGGTTATAATTGCCGTCCTCCCCCAGCTTCACCGTAGCGCTTCCCACATCCACATTTGATATACAGGAGCCCTGCATGGCCATGGCAACCCCCGCCGCCCGGACTTTTCCGTTTCCCATATCCCGGACGGGGTACTTCTCCTCCCAGGCAAACATTTTTCTGCAATGCTCCATGCAGCGGTCTAACGCACAGGCATTGGCGGTTTCCTGATAATAGGCGGGCATCACCATGCCCTGCCGCACCATGTTCCTGTCCCGGACCGCCGTGGGGTCCATGCCTAGTTTTTCAGCCAGTTCGTTCACGGCACACTCCAGGGCGAAGATTCCCTGGGTGGCCCCATATCCCCGGTAAGCCCCTGCCGCCATGGTATTGGTGTAAACCACATCATAGCTGAAACGGTGGGCCTCCAGTCCCCCGGTGTACAGGGGAATGGATTTATGCCCGGACAGCCCCACCGTGGTAGGGCCGTGCTCCCCATACGCCCCGGTATTGGACAGTGTATAAAGATCCAAAGCCCGGATTCTGCCCTCCCTGTCGGCTCCCAGGCGCACCCTTATCTCCATCTCATGCCGGGGGGAGCCTGCGGTCTGGGCCTCCTCCCTGGTATAAATCAGCTTTGCCGCCCGTCCGGTCTTCAAGGTCACAAAGGCGGGATAGACCTCGCACACCGCCGTCTGCTTGGCGCCGAAGCCTCCGCCTATCCTGGGCTTCTCCACCCGTATCCGGCTCTTGGGAATCCCCAGGGCCCTGGACAGGATACGCCGGCAGTGGAAAACAATCTGGGTGGATGTGACCACATGGAGCCGCCCGTAGCGGTCTAAATCCGTGTAAGTCCGGAAAGTCTCCATCATGGCCTGGTTAAACGCCTTGGTGTGAAAGGTTCTGTCAATCTGAATCTCGCACGCCTCCATCACGGCGTCCACATCCCCATGGGACTCACTGCCGCTGGCCACCAGGTTCCTTAAGTTGGAGCCGCCCACCTCACAGGGCGGGTACCAGTCCTCCTCCGGGTGCACCAGAACCGGATTGTCCTTTGCCTTCCGGAAATCCAAAACCGCCTCCAGTACCTCATAGCTGACCTTGATCAGCTTCATGGCCCTGTCCGCCGCTTTTTCCGTCTCTGCCGCAATGATGGCCACCACGTCCCCCACAAACCGCACATGGCGGTCAATAATCAGCCTGTCGTAGGGAGAGGGCTCCGGATAGGTCTGCCCCGCGATGGCGAAACGTGTGGAAGGTACGTCCTGCCAGGTATAAATATCCACAATTCCGGGAACTTTCCTGGCAATGTCCGTATTGATCTCCTTGACAATGGCATTGGCATGGGGGCTGCGCAGCAGCTTTACCGCCAGGGCCTCCCGGGGCGTGATGTCGTCCATGTACACCGGCTTCCCCAACAGCAGCTGCATGGCATCCTTTTTGCGGACGGATTTGTTGATTGATTTGTATTGAGGAGTCTTTGTTGTTTCCCGGATGGCATCACGGGAAGGCTCATCTGATGTATCTCTCATTGTGCAAATCGCTGTGTTCCCGGGTATCGTTTTTCTATGTTCCATACTGACCTCCGTGGTATCTTTTCCATGATTCTACCAATGTATGAATTTCTGCCTTTTGGGAAAATGAATCCCCCTGCGGCGCCTAATGCAACGAGCCCGGTGCACAACAGGCCTGCCGGTCATCTCGCCAACAGGAACAGCACCCTGGGTCTTGCCCCTTTTACATACTTGAATTCCTGACAATTTCATCGCTGTATACATCAACCCGGTTCCACCACAGGGGCCATAAATTCCGTTTTTTCTTCAGCTCAACCTTAACTTATAATGCCTGTGGTAGCTGTCCTGAAATTCCCGCCTCGTAATATTTATCCGATAACTCATCCCCTGTTCCTTCCCCTTTTTATCTCCAATAAAACTCTCCTCTGCAAGCCCGCAAACAACACAATGCGGCCTGCCTCCTGCCCGGGACAGATGCAGGTGTCCGCTCCAACCTCGCTATGCCCAATAATTCAGATTCTTATTCCGTGCGTCCGGCTCCTCCCTCATCCTGCGGCTCTCCAGGAAATTCCGGATCCCCCGCAGCTGCCCTTCATACCCGGAGCAGCGGCACAGGTTTCCTGCCAGATAGGCGCGGATTTCCTCATCCGTGGGATCGGGATTCTCCCGAAGCAGGGCAATGGTATTCATCACAAAACCCGGATTGCAGAATCCGCACTGGTCCGCCCCCTGGTCCGCGATAAAGCCCACAAACTCCTGCGCCTCCGCCTGAAGCCCCTCCAGAGTCCACACCTCGGCGCCCTCCGCCCGGGCCGCCAGTACCGAGCAGGACAAAACGGGCTTTTGATCCATCAGCACGGTACACAGGCCGCAGTTAGAGGTTTCACAGCCCCTTTTCACGCTGTAGCAGCCATGCTCCCGCAGAAAATCAATCAGCAGCATATCAGCCTCAATACGGGCAGATATGTTTTTCCCGTTCAGTTTTACCTTAATTTCCATCTCTGTTTCCTCCCAACTGGATGAGATTCCTCTCCGTAAGAACTTTGATCAAATGGCTGCGGTAAGCGGCGCTTCCCCGAGTATTGCTGCCCACAGGAACCTTTTCGGCTGCATAGGCGGAGAAGGCCTGGAAAGCTTCCTTTAAATGCCCTCCTCCTATGGAAAACGCTCCCGCCGCGGAATGGCCTCCTTCCACAGAAAACGCTCCCGCCACAGAATGGCCTCCTTCCATAGATAACGCTTCCGCCGCGAAATGGCCTCCTTTCCCGGAAGGCTCCCCCTCCGTCAGATTCCCTGACAACAGCCCCTCTTCATCCCTGACTACAACAGCCCTTCCCGGCCGGGCTCCCACCACGGCACGGTACTCTCCTGCTACCCGGGACAGCGCGCAGGTAATCACGGGCAGATCCGTCCTCTGATTCCGAAATGCCCTGTACGCGAACATCCCCGGCTTCTTCTTCACAATCAGCCGCACCAGTATGTCCCTGTCGTATGCCATGGCTGCAAACTGCTCCAGGGGAAGGATGCCACCCTTGTACAATTCCACAAAAGTCTCCATGGAAAGAAAAAAAGTCAGCACATCGGAGAAGCCGAAGCGTCCCCAGATACTGCCTCCCACGGTGGCCAGATTGCGGAACTGAACCCCCACAATGTCCCTGACAGCCGCCTCGGCCGCCCCCTGGGTATAGGCATTCAGTCCCTGATGAAGCTCTATCTGCCGGAGGCTTGTCATT
The DNA here is from genome assembly GCA_910578995.1 of uncultured Acetatifactor sp. Taxonomy (GTDB): domain Bacteria; phylum Bacillota; class Clostridia; order Lachnospirales; family Lachnospiraceae; genus Acetatifactor. Next base: position 1,077 of record CAJTSY010000193.1, on the reverse strand, counting down.
GCGCCGATGACAAATTCCTCCTCCGTCTCCTCTATTCCGTCAAGACCCAATCCGCAGAGGTCAATAGCGGTACTCACGGAACCCGTTCCCGTTTTTATCCACAGCATACCGCCGATTACACGGTTTGCCCTGCTCTGATTCAGCCGGTATGCCTCTTCCAGGCTCTCCGCCCTGACATATTTCTGTATACTAATCACTGCCGTTACTCCTTTTTTCTGGAAAATATCTCCCTTAGCTTCAGCTCCGCCGCCTTTCATGATAAAACACATACTGCTGAATGATCCCCGCCGCTTCCCCAAAGCTTCCGAAGGGATCCTCCCCCTGACATTCCTCCTCAATTGCCCTGGCTATCCATACATCCACGGGCACCCTGGCAACCCTGCCGTAGCCGAACAGGCAGACACAGTTTGCCACCTTTTTTCCCACACCATGTATTTTGAGAAGCTCCTCGAAAAGGGCTTCATCTTCATAAGCCGCCACAGCCCTCATGTCGATCTCGCCGCCTGCCACTCTGCGCGCGGCATCAAGGACATATGCCGTGCGGTATCCCAGTCCGCAGGCCTTCAGTTCCTCCGTCCCTGCGCTGCACAGTACCTCTGGAGACGGAAATCCGTATAAAGTCTCGTACTTTGTCACTATTTTCCTTCCGAAACCGGATGCAAGCTTTTCCACAGCGCCGGAAATGGCAGGAATATTCTTCCTCTGTGATATGATGAAAGTAATCAGCATTTCCCAGGAATCCTGGCGCAGCACCCGGATTCCCGCCCCCGACTCCATGGCCCTGTCCACAAATGCATTTCTGCCCCTGGCTTTCTCCCTGATCTCCCGGTAGTTTCTGGACAGATCAAAATAGTCCTTCCAAACCAGATTCCAAGAGCCTGTATTGCAGTACACGGAATATTCCCTGTCTGCTGTCTTCCAAAGATAAATCACCTTATCTCCCGTGATGAAACGGCAGATGCCGTCCGGGAAACGCCGTACCCGGAAGCACTGGCCGCTGTCCGCGATTTTGTCAAGATCAAGGTCATCCTCTATTTTTATATGGAATTGTTCGTATTCAGTATTCATCTGTTTTCC